>DDXO01000041.1 GCA_002347155.1 Caldifarciminota bacterium UBA2258 | reverse complement strand
CATCAAGACCGGGAAGTCCGGAAGTTGTCAGGACCGGGACGGTGTCAGCGTACGACGACGACCGGCACGGTGCCGGCACGCGCTGCCGAAACGTAGTAGACTCCGGGCCGCAGGTTGCGCAGGTCCAGCTCCGACTCTACCTTACCCGCCGGCACGACCGCGGAAGCGACGAGCCTGCCGCAGACGTCGCGGACATGGAGTTGACGCGCCGCGACCCCGGGCGGCACCTCGACCCGCAACAAACCCCGGCACGGCTGCGGAAACGCGCGCACGGATGCGGCCGGGGTCGGCTCCGGAAGCTCGGCAACACCGGGTGGTACCAGATCCGCCAGCTCGTGCAGGTATATGATGACGCGCAGGTATTGCTGTACTTCCTCAATCTCCGGAACCCAGGCCGGTGGGGAAAACACGGAGTAGACCTTATTCGGCTGGTTCATCACCGAGTCGTTGACCCTGGTCCACAGGCTGATTCCTGCCCCGCCGTACGCAACGGCAGTGGCGCTGTCAATCAACTGAATGCAGTGCCGGTTGTCCGGAATCAGTGGGTTACTGTCAACCCGAGACTGGAGTCGGAGGTACGCACTCGGCACCTGCTTCATGAACCGCACCGCCTCCCGCTCCTCCCAGAACGAATCGTCGACGGCCGGCACCGGCACGTGGCCACCGAACTCATGGCAGGTCTGACTGCGGTCCGCCGGCCCCTCGACATCCAGCAGAAACTTGACGCGCGGCTCAGGATGGCGCGCGATCATCCCCGAACCCATCGTGATGCCGTATCCCCTGGCGTAGACACCGAGCCGGCTGGTATCTACATAGTCACGGCTCGCCAGCAGCTCCAGACAGGCGTGCATTCCGTCCTGCTGTACGTACCCGCCATAGTTCTCCGGGTACTCGCCGCTCTGGCCCCGACCGTCGGGGTCGAAGTGCATGAACGCAAAGCCCTCCAACGCGAGATCGTTTGGCATGCTGGTCGAATCGAGCGTGCTGCCGAACCCGTTCTTGTCCGGCGCGAAAATGACCCCGGGCACGCGCCATTCCGGGCCGGCGTAGGCCGGCCGGTGGATATGCACATTCAGGCTGCACCCGGAAGTGGGATTGACGACCGTGAAGGTGTCAACCAGTATCGGCACGGTGTTGGGATACCGCCACACGGTATCGCGGTCCGGCGTCAGTTCGAGCACCTGCGCGCCGGCAGAAACCACGGTATTGCCGTTTGCCAGCCGCTGTGCCGTATACGGCGTCGGCAGGCCGCCGGCTTCCCAGGCAATTGCGCCGGTCCAGGTTACCTCGACGACCCGGTTGTGATAGCTGTCGGCAATGAGTGTGTTGTTGTTAGGCAGACGCTGGGCGCACCGAGCCCATTCCAAGCCGGTGCTGTGCTGCCAGATGACCTGGCCGGTTGAATCGACCTGGAGCACCTGGTTGTTGTGACCGTTGCAGACAAGTATGTTGCGGTTGGGCAGCGGGCTGGCATTGTGCGGTTGTTCGAGGGAGGTATAGCTCCAGACGATATCACACTGCGGGTTCACTTCGATGGCCCGGTTGTTGTCCCGGTCGGTGATAAGCGTGTTGCCGTTGGCCAGCCGGAAGGCGTCGTTCGGGTACTTAAGGCCGGCACTCATCGACCACTCCGTCTCACCCCGCGGGTTCACTTCGACGACCCGGTCGCCGGCGCTCGAAGTCATCAGGGTGTTGCCGTTGGGCAGCCGGCGCGCGGTATGAAGAAACGGCACGTCGCACTTGATATAGGTCCAGACCAGCCGGCCCAGGCTGTCCACCTCGAGCACGTGCGCGTCATTGCCGATAAAGATCCTGCCGTCCGAAATCACCGTGTTGCCGTTGGGCAGGCGCTCGACGCCAAGCGGTATGACCGGCACGCCAGCGGCCGGCGACAGCACACCGACAACGGCAAAGATGATTGCCGCGAGACACGTACCGTATCGATTCATTTATGTCCTCGGCGTTAGCATCAGGGGAACCACATAAATCGTAGCCACCGGACGCCGCGGCGTCAAGCGTTTCAGCCTGCGGACAGACGGCATGGCCCCAAGGCCGGGCTCGCCCGGTCCGCGCTACTTCATCTGTTCGAGTGCCTGCCTGGCCCTTGCAAAGGACGGGTCGAGCCTGAGGACTTCCTGCCAGCGGGCGCGGGCCGCGGCAACCTGGCCCTGGTTGTATTCGCAGACCCCGAGGTTGTACAACGCCGGCACGAACGTCGGCCGTATCTTGAGCGCGTTCTCGTAGTAGTAGCGGGCCCTGGCGAAGTCCCGCTGCAACAACGCCACGTTGCCGAGGTCGTTCCAGGCCTGGAACGAGTGCGGGTCGCGGCTGCGGACGAATTCGAAACAGGCGGCGGCCGAGTCGAGCCGGCCGGTGCCGGCCAGCACGTTGCCCAGCATGCCGTAGGCGTCGGCGTCCGACGGATGGAGCCGCACTGCGGCCCGGGCCGCACGCTCGGCCCCGACCATGTCCCGCCGCGCGATGAGCAGCGTCGCCTCGAGCGAAAGCACGGCAGTCGCCGAATCGAACTGGAGAGCCTCTCGCACCTCGGCCAGCGCCTCGGCGTCCCGACCCTGCTCGTGCAGCCCGAGCGCCGCGTCGTAGTGGTCCTGGCCCTGTTTGGGCTCTCTGCCTGCGCCGGCGAGGTTGGCATTGAACAAGAGGAACGCGGCAACCGCAATTGCCAGCGCCACTCCCCGCCCCGACATACGTCCCATCCTTCCCATAAATCCCATGAGCCCCATGCTCCCGAGTATCGCCGCAATCGGGACCAGCGGCGCGCGGAAGCGACTGCACACAAAGAAAACGATGAACGAAACCGAGTATGCACCCGCAAACAGATACACCGGCAGCAGCCGTCGCCATTGCCTGCGAAACAACCAGACCCCGGCCAAAGCCAGCGGCAGCACTAGCCCGAACGGGAACTTCAGAAACCGCAGGCTGTGAAGCAGGTAGTCGATGAACGAGTAGCGCTTCACCGAGTACAGGTCACGGTCATTCGATACCTCGTACCCGGTGAACCAGAGAAACGTCTTCCGCACCAGCAGCCCCAGCGCCTTGCCCGGCTGCCTGCGCCAGAACTCAAACCCCCTGCCCAGCCAGTACCGGTCAATCTCCGCACCCTTCAGCGGCCTGCCCGCAGCTTCCTCGGCCAGCCGCTTCACATCGTCATAACCGCCCCACCAACTGCCCCGTGTA
>DDXO01000108.1:11491-36429 GCA_002347155.1 Caldifarciminota bacterium UBA2258 | reverse complement strand
CTGAGCCGCCCGTACGCCGGGCGCGCAGGAATGCTCGCACCCGCGCTCACCACCATTGCCCGCACCATCTTCTCGACGTGCTGCTGCGCGAGTTCGCTTCGGCGGTACACCGGCCGGGCAAGATTCTCGCACTGCACGAGATTGAGGGTGATGTTTATGCTCGAACAGAATACCAGCCGCCGCTCCGCCGCAACGTATCGTACCGGGTGTATTTCAATCTCTGCGAGTTTGTATCCGGAGCTGAATCCCTCCCCGACAAGCGTTGCGAAGCCCTCGGGATAGAGCGACGTTGAGCTGTAGGCGGCCGAGTCCGGCTCCGTGAATGGCGGCGGCGGGCTGCCATCCGTCAACGCGGGCAACTGACAAGGAAGCATGTAGTAGTCGCCTGCCAGAGACGTCGTATCGAGGTATGTGACGTTGACCGCCGCGCATCTCCGGTCCTGCGGAATCAGGAAGTACATCCGCTCGACCGGCAGGCTTGGAAAGCCGGCCGGCCCCGTCAACGGACCTGTCCCGCGCAGGCCAACGACATCAAATGTATCGCTACCATGCACGTATTTCGAAAAGCACAAGTCGTTCTCTGAGAACGTGACCGAGCAGCTCGGCATGGCCACTGCCGCTACTGGCAGCAGCGCCGCCGCAACCGCAAAGCAGAACGCTATTAGTCTCATTTCTCCTCCCTATCGTGTAATGACGATCCTGTGAATGGACTGGACTCTGGCACGCGCCTGAACCCCTCGCGTGAAGTAGACACCGGGCGCGAGCTGGCTGACGTCGTTTGCACCTACGTGAAGGTCCATCACTACGCGCCCGCTGACATCCAGCAGGCTTGCGGCTTGTAGCTTGCGGCTTGAAGCTATCGGCAAGAAGAGCACCCCTCGTACCACCGTCGGTCCGGCACTCATCACTCCACGTTCATCGTTCATCGCTTCCGCGATGCCTGCCCCATCCGCCACGCGTTGCGCGTAGAGGCCCCGGTCATCGAGCCACGTGATGATTGCGCCTCCGCCACCGTCTGACACCGCAGCCGGCCATGTGGAGTTGCTGGTGTCTCGGCACACAGCCAGGCCGGTGTCGTTCCAGCAAAGACGACCAGAAGAATCGACGTGTTGTGCGTATATGTCCCAGTTCTGCGAACTGCGGTACAGTGTCCAGGCCGCAATTGCTCCTCTTCGTCCATCAACCGTCGCGGTGAGCTGTCCCCCAGAAGTGTTAATCGTACCCAGCCACACTCCGGTGGTGTCCCAGCAGCGATTGCCGGCCGAGTCAAGCTTCTGGGCGAACAACTCAGTTGTCCCTGTCCTGTTCTCGGACCACAGCCAGACCGACCGCCCGCCTTCGCCTGCGGACATCCCGACGCAGCCCGACGCGGAGTAGGACGATGCCGTGACGGGCACGCTACCCAGTCCCCATTGCCGACTCCCAACCATGTCCAGCGCCTGAGCGTGTACCTTCCAGATGCTGTTCGCCCTGACATGGAAGCCAACGACGAAGCATGACTCACCGGCCGCTACGCATGCCCGCGCGTCCTGCGTCGTCGATAGCGTGCACGCGAGAACGCCGGCCGTTCCCCATCTAATGACACCGGCGCTGTCAATGCGCTGTACCTGCACGCGCCAGACCCCGCTCTCGTACCCCGACCAAGCGACGATGACCCCGCCCTCGCCATCCGAGCACAGACACGGACTCGCCTCGCCAAGCGTGTCGACGCGGACGAGGGTCTCCCACCTCTTGGAGCCGCTGCTGTCGACTCGGCAAGCAATCAGTGTGTCAGTCTGGAAGTAGATGCTCTGCGTGCTCCAGACAACAACCACGCCGCCATGGCCGTCTCCCACGAGCGCGGGCCAGACTCCTATACTGTCGGATGGTGGCCGCAGCATCTCTCCGTCTGGACCCCAGAGTGGCACGCCGTCGGCGCCTACGCGTTGAACCGCGAATGCCTCTCCGCCGCCACTCATGACCACAAGGGCTCCATGCCTCCCATCATCAGTGCCGGCGAGGAAACCCATGTACGTCGAGTCACGCAGCAGAACACCATCCTGGGCCCACTGAGGCACTCCGGAAGCGTCGACCCGCTGAGTGAAGATACCGTAGGGCCAGACGCGAGCGTCTGTCCACACGGCTATCGCGCCGCCCGCGTCGTCGCTCATGGCTGTCACTGGTTTCCAGGCGCTCGGCCCGCACAGTTGGACTCCTCCATCCTGCCAGAGCGTCCGCCCTCCGGCAAACACCACTCCGGCGCTCAGCGCAAGGGCAAAGCAGAATACCGTGAATAGTCGAGTAGAAACCACTTCTTACCTCCTTCAGGTCATGGATTCCCAATCGCAGAGCACGAGCCGCCGCTCGGCAGCCACGTATCCAAGCGGGTATATCGCTATCTCTGCCAGCTTGTATCCTGAACTGAATCCCTCACCAATGAGCGTGGCGAAGCCATCCGGGTAGAGCGACGTTGAGCTGTAGGCGGCCGAATCAGGCTCCACAAATGGTGGAGGAAGGCCGCCGTTCGTCAACTTCGGCAACTGACATGGAAACACGTAGTATTGGCCCGGCAATGACACAGTGTCCAAGTTTGTGATGTTGACTGACACGCACCTCCGGTCCTGGGGAATGAGCATGTAGACTCGTATGAAGGGCAGGCTCGGGAAGCCGAGCGGGTCTATGAGCGGATTGGCCCTGCTCAGATGCACGACGTCGAACGTGTCGTCGCTGTGCACGTACTTCGAGAAGCTCATGTCGTTTTCTGAGAAGGTAACCGAGCAACTCGGCATGGCCAAGGCCATCGCCGGCAACATTGCCAGCACAATGGACAAACAGAACACCTTGGGTTTCACAATTCCCCCTTACCTTGTTATGACAACCTTTTTGACCGCTTGGGCTTGAGCTCGCGCTTGGGTCCTTCTCACGAAGTAGACACCGGGTGCCAGCGCCCGCACATCATTCGCGCCGGGATGGAGGTCCATAACCTTCCGTCCAACCACATCTAACAGCCAGCTTGGAGCTTGCGGCTTGCGGCTTCTGCCAGTAACAGCATTCCACGCACGACCGTCGGTCCCGCGTTCATCGTTCCGCGCTCTTCAATCACCGTCTCCATGCCCCCTGGCGCGTCTGCGACTCGTTGTGCATAGAGTCCCCGATCGTCGAGCCAGGATATGATCGCCCCGCCCTCTCCGTCGGTCACGGCAACCGGTGACAGCACGTTGTTGTCGCCAGGACACACAGCCAGTCCGGTATCACTCCAACAGAGGTGACCGGTCGAGTCCACATGCTGAGAGTAGACATCCCAATTCGTTCTCCGATACCGCATCCAGGCGGCAATCGCTCCCCCTACTCCATCAACCGTCGCTGAGAGCAGGCCCCCAGACGTGTCTACAGTGCCCAGCCATACTCCGGTTGTATCCCAGCTGCGAGTGCCCGCCGAGTCGAGCTTCTGGGCAAAGAGGTAATTCTTCCCTGTCCTGTTCTCAGCCCACACCCAAGTCGACTGCCTGCGGTCGTCTGCAGGCAGCACGAGAGCACCCGAAGAGGAGTAGGACGTACCCGCGACCGGCACGCCAGCAAGTCCCCACAGCCGGTTCCCAGCCAAGTCAAACATCTGAGCGCGATCATGCCAACCCGGACCAATGGAGAATCCCACGACGAAGCATGACTCTCCAACTGCGATGCACACCCCGGCGGCCTTCACCGTGGACAGCGTGCACGCAAGCACGCCAGCCGAATCCCATCTTATGGTACCGGCGCTATCGACACGCTGCACGCGCACGGGCCCCAGGAAGCCGCCTTCGGACCATGCGATGATGACACCGCCTAGACCATCTGAACTGACAGCGGGAGGGTCATCCGTCGTGTCTATTCGAACCACTGTCTCCCATAGCTTGGTTCCACTGCTGTCCACGCGGCAGGCAATCAGCGTCTCGGGTTGGTTGTTGAAGTATGCGAAGGCATTCCAGACGACAATCGCTCCGCCGTGGCCGTCGTGCGTGACGCTGGGCATGTGAATCAGGTTCTGGACAAACGGCCGCAGCAACAGCCCACCAGCGCCCCAAAGAGGAACGCCTTCGGCGCTCACCCGCTGGACCGCAAGCAAGCCCAAGGACCAGGCTACAAGGGCACCACGTCTTCCATCATCTGATGTGGCACGGTGGCCATACGCAGCGGAGTCACGAAGCAGGACGCCATCCTCGGTCCACAGCGTTACGCCAGCGGGATCAATGCGTTGAGCATAGATGCCGCCTGGCGACTGGCGGGAATCCTCCCACACGACTATCGCGCCGCCGGCGCTGTCGCTGACGGCGGTCATCGGTGTGCTGGCACTTGCCCCACACAACTGCACTCCCCCATCTTGCCAGAGCGTCCGCCCTCCGGCTAACGCCGCCCCGGCGCATAGCGCAAGAGCGAAGCAGAATACCGTGAATCTCATTGTTCCTCCCTACTCCGTAACATTGACCGCCGTGCACCTTCGGTCCTGCGGTATCAGGATGTACACCCGCTTGGCCGGCAGGCTCGGAAGACCGACCTGCCCGAGCAACGCGTTGGCACCATTGAGACCGACCACGTCGAATGTATCGTCGGCGTGCACGTATTCTGAGAAACTCAGGTCCTTCTCCGAGAAAGTCACTGAGTAGCTCAGCGTTGCTTGTGCTGTTGTTGGCAACACGGCGAGCGCCACTGCGGCGCAGAACACTGTGAGTTTCATCTCTCCTCCCTACCTCGTAATGACTACCTTGCGAACAACTTGCAGTCTGCGGCTCGATGCTTGCCGCTCCTCTCTCACAAAATACACTCCTGGAGCAAGGTGCCTGATGTCGTTCGGGCCACTCTTGAGGACGGCAGCTCTGCGTCCCGCTGGGTCCCACAGGCTTGCGGCTTGTGGCTTGCGGCTTGTGGCTTCAGGCAAGAACAGCACTCCTCGCGTGACCGTTAGAACGACATTCATCGTTCTGCACTCATCGTTCACCGTTTCCTCCACCGCGGCCCCATCCGCCACTCGCTGCGCGTATAGACCCCGATCGTCCAGCCAAGCGATGATTGCCCCGCCCTCTCCGTCGGTCACCGCAACCGGGTACCGCACATTGTCATCGCCGGCGCAGACTGCTAGCCCGGTATCGGTCCAGCACAGATTACCAGCCGAATCTACATGCTGGGCGTGAACATCCCAGTTCAGTCGGCTCCGGTATAGCGCCCAAGCCGCAATCGCACCGCCTCGGCCGTCAGTAGTCGCCGAGAAACCTCGGATCCAGGACGTGTCCGTGCCACCAAACCACACGCCAGCCGAATCCCAACAGCGAGTGCCCGCCGAGTCGAGCTTCTGGGCATAGAACTCGTCGGGTACGGTGCGATTCTCAGACCATGCCCACACGCTCTGTCCGGCACTCCCGGCTGGAAGTCCAACTGAGCTTGAGCTGTAGCTGAATCCACCTGAAACTGGCATGCCGGCGAGCCCCCATAGTCGGGTTCCGGCAAGGTCGAACATCTGAGCTCGATGCTGCCATGTTCCGGCACCTCCGAACCAACCCACCACGAAGCGCGACTGACCAACCACCACGCACGCACGCGCACCTTGCGTCGTAGACAGAGTGCACGCTCGCACCCCGGTTGCGCCCCATCTGATTGCACCCGCGCTGTCGATGCGCTGAACTCGCACGTGACGAACGCCGGCCTCATACTCCTGCCACGCGACTATGACCCCGCCTAGTCCATCCTCGCACAGACAGGGCGCTGCAACGTCCAGCGTATCCGCGTAAATGACAGTCTCCCATCGCTTCGTCCCGCTGCTGTCCACTCGGCAGGCTATGAGCGTATCCAGCGGACCACTGACGACCACGTTGGCGGTCCACGCGACAATCGCGCCGCCATGGCCGTCGCTCACGACCGCGGGATGGTTGTCGAGCGGCGGGTTGCCAACAAGTGGCCGTATTTCTAGCCCGTTCGCTCCCCAGAGCGGCGTACCTTCCGCATCCAGGCGCTGCACCGCAATCGAAGCCCCAGTGGACGAGTAACCCCAGACCACGATGACTCCATTCTCCCCATCAGCCACAACACAGATGCGGCCCGCTATCGATGAGTCATCGATGGCAATGCCACTATCGGTCCACAGCGGTACGCCGCTACCGTTGACCCGCTGTGCGTAGATGCCGTCCGGCCACTGACGGACATCCTCCCAGACCACTATCGCGCCGCCCGCGCCGTCGCTGACGGCGGTCATCGGTGTGCTGGCGCTCGGCCCGCACAGTTGGACTCCTCCATCCTGCCAGAGCGTGTGCCCCTGGCCAAACACCGCCCCGGCCCCCAGCGCAACGGCAAGCAGTATCCCTACTATGACCCGGTTGCTGAGAGCTACGAACCTACTGCACGGTCCACGGATGCTGACAATGCTCATGCATACCTCCCGCGACGACGCAGACAATGCGGATTGGTGTCGAGAGTGCCGTTGCGGCGGAAGCCCCTTGCTCCGCCGCTCTAGACGCTCTTGCTGCGCTGAGTTTAGTCAGGACGGTGCATGGGGTCAAGCAGGACGCTGGCACAGTAAGAGGCGGGCGTTCAGCTCTCTACTCCGGAACGCCTGCGGTGGTGCTGGCTGAGGATCGGCCAGATGTTGGAGGACGGCTCTTCTGCCGGGCTAGTGCGGGGCTCTTGCGATGGAGTGTTTGTGCATCAGCCGGTAGAACTGGGCGCGGCTGTAGCCCGCAAGCTCGGCCGCACGCTCGACGTTCCATGCGGCCTTCTCCAGGCAGTCTACTATGGCCGAGCGCTCGACCTCGGCCGCGGCCTTCTCCTGGGCTTCGTGCCGTACGACCCTGAGGTCAGCCGGCGCCGACTGAGTCTCCTTCCGCGGCTGCAGCCCGGGCGGAAGATCGCCGAGTTGAATCGTGTCACCACGTGTCAGCAGCACCGAACGTTCGACCACGTGCTGGAGTTCGCGGACATTGCCCTGCCAGTGATGCCGGGTGAGTTGTGACATCGCCTCCGGACTGACGTCGGCCACGTTGCGGCCGAATTCCTGGTTGCTGCTGCGGACGAAGTGGCGCACCAGGTCCGGGATGTCTTCCGGCCTTTCGTCGAGAGACGGCAGCGCCAGTTCCACGGTGTTGAGCCGGTAGTAGAGGTCTTCCCGGAACTTCTTCTGTGCCATCAACTCGGCGACCGGCTGGTTGGTTGCGGCCACGACCCGCACGTCAACGCTGATGGGCACCCGGCCGCCGACCCGCTCAAAGGTCTTCTCCTGCAGCACCCGGAGGAGCTTCGACTGCAAAGAGGGACTCATGTCGCCTATCTCGTCGAGAAAGATGGTCCCTCCGTTGGCGACCTCAAACTTGCCCCTGTGCGCAGCCACGCCGGTCGCGGTGCCTTTCTCGATACCGAAGAACTCGGCTTCAAGCAGGTTGTCCGGCACTGCCGCGCAGTTCACGGCCACGAATGGCTTGCCTGCACGCGCGCCCGAGTCGTGCAGGGCACGGGCAACCAGCTCTTTGCCGGTGCCGCTCTCACCGCGGATAAGCACGGGAACGCTCTTGCCTGCCACGGCGCAAACCGTGCTCAGCACGTCAGACATCCGCCGGTTCCGGCCGACCACGCCCTTGTACCGGAGCCCGGCACACGGTAACTCCTCTTCAGTTTCGCCGGCGGAGAGCTCGGCCAGGCGGTGTATCGGGGCCGACAGGAGATTGGCCACGGTATCGAGCACGACCTGGTTGTACTCGGCGGCGGCCGGTGCCGTCCTCTCGAGATAGATGCGACCCAGAGGCTTCCCTTGATAGCGCACGCACCAGCTCAACATGTGTTCGCTGCTCACAGGTTCATCGCACTCGCATGCGGGCGAAACCTTGTCCATGTGCAACTTCCCTGTCACCAGCAGGAGTCGCCCTTGCACAACCACGGCCGCGCCGTCGAATCCCAGCGCTTCGAGCAACAGCCCGATTGCCCGCTCCAGGAGCACCTGGGGCTCGTAGCCCAAGGACACGAGACCGGAGACGCCCTGCAACAAAGCCATGTCGCGGTCGCCCCCCATCTCCTGCTGGAACAGAAGCCGGTCCACCGCCTGCGCTCCCGCGACGACCCCGAGCCGGCGAAATGAACGGGCGGCAGCCGCAAGCAGCTCCATTGCCTGCTCACTCTCGCCCTGTCCGAGCAGGTATCGGCCGTAGTGAAACCGCACCCGCGCCAGGTCCAGGCCTTCATCGAGGTCGCGGAGCAACTCCATCGCGCGTTCGAAGCAGGCCCGCGCCTCAGCGTGCTCTCCCCGGGCCGCGTGCAGCAAGCCCTGCACCCTGAGTGCCTGGGCTTCCTGAGCTGGAAACACGACCTCGCTCGCAACCGCGGACGACCGCCGAGCCAGCTCCTGGCACCGATCCAACTGCCCCTGCTCAAGCACCAACTCAGCAAGTCGCCACTGCGCCACTGCAAGGGTCTGGCGGTCGCCCGACTTCTCGGCCAACCCCATGGCACCCAGGTAGGCCTGTTCCGCGCCGGCGAAATCCCGCTGCCGGTGATAGGCCAGACCGAGGTTGCACATCGCATCGCCGGCCACGCTCGGTGCGACATCCCCGCGCTCCGCGGCCTCCTGAACCATCTTGAAGATGTCGACAGCTTTGGCCGTCTTGTCGCGTTCGAGGAAGAGCTCCCCCAGAGAGTTGAGCGCCTCTATTCGCGTCGTCGGGATGTTGTGTTGCTCCGCGACCGTGATGGCGCGATAGTGCCACTCGATCGCGTCCTCCCAGCGCCCCTGCTGCTTCAGCGCCCACCCCATGTTGTACTGGTGCGCAGCCCCTTGAGCGAAGTCCCCGTGCTCCTCGTACATCCGCATGCACTCCTGGAAGCACTCCAGCGCACCTGCTTCTTGTCCCTGAACAGCGGCGAGGCTTCCGAGTTGGTTCAAGGCCGCTCCGACGCCATCGGTGTAGCCGGCCTTGCGCCAGATGCCCAGACAGCGCTCGAAGCATTCCCGGGCGCGTCGGTAGTCGTATTGTGCCTGGCTGATGCGGCCAACAAGGAAGAAGTACTGTCCCTGATGCCTGGGATTGCCAGAAGAATCGGCCACCTTCTTCACAATCTCGGCACACTCCAGGCTGCGGGCCATGTCCCCGGAGTTCCGGTAGAACTCGCTGGCTACTACGCCGGCCACAGCCAAGTCGTTGGCGGTTCCGACCTTGCGGGCCAACTCAATGGCCTCCCGCATGAACACCTCAGCCTCTACGCGCGGCACCGCGGCCGCCCGCCGGCCGAACTGAAGCAAGACGGCCAGGCGCGCGGCATCAGTAGTCGCCTCAGCCAGCCGTCGTTTCAGGTCCTGAATTGGAGCCGATTCGTCCACAGCTGTTTCCCTGCTGCAAGGATAGAATAGCCACCGGCCAATGTCAAGCCGAGGCTCTGACCATGAATCCGAGAGAGGTGGCCACGAAGTCGCGGGAACGGCATGAAACGGACTTCTGGAATTCTGCACCCACTCGTTTCGTGTCTCTCGTGCTTTCGTGGCTCTGATATCGGTTTCAGACCCGCACGTCAATCCTTGACAGGCGGATGCGGCGGGTTACACTTGGGCATCGGGAGACGAGGTGGCGCGCGTGGCCGGCGCAGCGCGGAGCACTGCGTCGAGCGGACATGCGGCCGGACCGCGTCTACCGACGAGGAAAGAGATGTGGCTGCCGCAAGAATCCGGCAGCCGGAAGGAGTACCAGATGGGAGCTGGAGCGAAGAAGTTCCCGAAGAAGCACGAACCCGCGGGCGCGCAGGCGCCGTGGACGTGCACCAACTGCCACAGCACTGCGACCCGGGCCGTCTATCAGCACTGTCACAAAGAGGACGCAGAACCTGACGAGAAGGACTGCGAGGCGATGTTCACCTGGGAAGTACCTGCCTACATCGACAAGAATGGGGCACTGCTCAAGTGGAAATGCCCGACGCATGGCTGCAACGAAGCGGTCGCAGCGAAGCTCGTGAAGTGCGGCAACTGCGGACAGATCATCAGAGCTCCGCAATCGTAGGGAGGAGTAGATGCCGAACACCACTGGATTCTGGGTGCAATGCACCAACTGTCAGAGCTATAACACGCAGACCCACTACGAACACGTCGCGGGTGGCATCACCCACCCCGTCGACATACCAAACAACCCCCCTCCGCCCCCCGATCCGAAACCGGTTAGCGTACCCGTGGATGTGGAGTGCCCGGTCGAAGGGAATCCAAAAATCCGGGCCCCACTTGTCCACTATCTTTGCTCGGACTGTGGGCGGATCTTCTTCTAGAACCCCTCTTGTCGGGCGGAGTCAGACTACCTGACGGCAAGGAATCGCAAGGGGGATGCCATGGCATCCCCCTCTCCGTGTCGTAGGAATGGAGTGCAGCCACCGCAACGGGGCTGCTAACATTCAGATGAGTCCGTGATGGGTCAGGTGAAAGGAGTATAGCAGTGAGTGACATGAACGCGTGTGGCATGGGATATCTGCGTGACTTGGGCGACTTTCGGGATTACAGTCCCGAGTCGGATGAGGTATCCGAGATACTGAAGAAGTCGCGACCGCTCGGAGGATCCTCCTCGACAGAGCTGCCGACGGCAGTAGACCTGCGGCACTGGTGCTCGTCGATAGAGAACCAGGAAAGCCTTGGTTCCTGCACGGCGAATGCCGGAGTCGGCCTGCTCGAGTACTTTCAGCGCCGTGCCTTTGGCAAGCATCTCGACGCGTCCCGCCTGTTTCTCTACAAGGCGACGAGGAACCTGCTCGGGTGGACCGGAGACACCGGTGCCTACCTGAGGACAACCATGAAGGCGATGGTGCTGTTCGGAGCCCCGCCCGAGGACTACTGGAAGTACGAGACCTCCAAGTTCGACGTCGAGCCGCCGGCCTTCCTCTACTCCTTCGCGCAGAACTACCAGTCCATAAAGTACTTCCGGCTGGACCCGGCCGGTACTGCGCCGGAGAATGTCCTCACGAGCATCAAGAGCTTCCTCGCCGCCGGGCTGCCGTCGATGTTCGGCTTCTCAGTCTACTCTTCCATCCCGAGCCCCGGCGACGGCAAAGTCGACATACCATACCCCGGACCAGGCGAGGGCCTGCGTGGCGGGCATGCCGTGGTTGCGGTCGGCTACGACGACAACCGGCAGATAGGCGCCTGCAAAGGTGCGCTGCTGATTCGGAACTCGTGGGGTGAGGCTTGGGGAGACAGAGGCAATGGCTGGCTGCCATACGCCTATGTGGAGAAAGGGCTGGCCAACGACTTCTGGTCCCTGGTGCGGGCGGAGTTCGTCAATACGGACCTGTTCAACTAGGCGCATGAAGTCGCGGCGATTCTGCGGTAGGACCCGGGCATCGTCCGGCGTAGCCATGGTGGTGCCCGCAGCCGCCCTAGTCGCTGACTAGGATAGCCTCGAAAGGAGAAACACATGCCTTTGTACTATCGTCTGGACGGGACCACGCCGGAAGGCAGGCGGACCGCGGCCGGGCTGCTCCGGCTGCGTGAGCAGATGAAGGTGATACCGCCAAAGGACATATCCAACACGCTGCTGCTGGCAACGTGGAACATCCGCGAGTTCGACTCGGCCAAGTACGGCCCCAGGCTCGATGAAGCCTGCTACTACCTGGCTGAGGTCATATCGTACTTCGACCTCGTGGCGATTCAGGAAGTGCGCGATGACCTGAAGCCGCTGCAGAAGCTACGCGGACTGCTGGGCAGTTGGTGGGGATACCTCGTGACAGACGTGACCGCGGGCGTTGCCGGCAACCAGGAGCGGCTGGCTTTTGTCTTCGACGAAAGAAAGGTACGGCTTGCCGGCGTGGCCGGCGAGGTCGTGATTCCGCCTATCAAGCAGGGCAACAAGGAAGTCGCGCCTGCGCATCAGCTCGCCCGGACACCGTATCTCTGCGGGTTCAAGGCCGGGTGGTCCGGATTCAACCTCTGCACCGTTCATATCGTGTACGGCGAGAGCAAACCGGATGACCGGGCACGGGTTGAGGAAATCCGCGCGCTCTGCCAGTTCCTTGCGGCCAGAGCAAAGAAGGATGCCGGCCGCGAGGAGAACCTGATAATTCTCGGGGACTTCAACATCTTCTCACGCAAAGACGCAACCATGGAGCAGATAACCGCCGCCGGGTTCCAGGTTCCCAAAGAGCTGCAGGAACTGAAGGGGTCGAACGTCGGTCGCGACAAGCACTACGACCAGATTGCCTTCATGGTGAACGAGAAGATGCTCGGCTTCACGGGCCGCGCAGGCGTGCTCGACTTCTACGAATCGGTCTTCAGGACACCCGACGAGGCAGACTACCTTGGAATTGCCCGCCAGAATCAGCTACAGGCCAAGCCCAAGAAGCAGCTACCGGAAGGGAAGTGGCCGGGCAAGGGTTATCTCGACTGGCGCACGTATCAGATGTCGGACCACCTGCCGATGTGGGTGCAACTTAAGATAGACTTCTGCAACGAGTACCTCCAGCGCCGGGCTGGAACCTGAGCGCGGCTGCGTTCCTGGCTACTGCTTCGGTATCACGCAGATGAAGCGGAAAGGAACGTCGCCCGTGTTCTCGAAGCCGTGCTCTTCGTTGGCAGGAACAAAGACGAAACTGCCGTAGGCGACCGGTTTCGCCCCGGCCGGACCGAGCACGTTCCCCTCTCCCTCGATGATGAGTACCTCGTGCTCGTAACCGTGGCGGTGAAGCGGTATCTTCTCCCCTCTCCTCTTGATCTCGATGACCCGCATCGCGAAGTTCGGAGCGCCGTCCTTCTCGGCAATCAGCCAGCGGATTGTCGCCTGCATGCCGGCCAGCGTCGGCCGGTCTTCCTTGACTTCAGTGAAATGCCCGGTAATCATGCTTCATTCTAACACGGGTCATGCCTACCGCCAAGACCGACCTCGAACTCGGACCGGAGGTCTACCACAAGGGCACAAAGACACGAGGAGGACCGAGGCCCGGACACTGGAATCCTCGAATCCCGGAGCCCTTGAATCCTCCGATGCGAAATCGCAACATGCGGCCCCATGGTCCCGTCTTACCTGCATGAGGCAAAGGAGTATCATGACTAGACCCATCTGGTTGCTTGTGCTTGTGCTCGCCGGCTGCTACGTGCCGAGCCCGAAACGAGGCAATACCGAGTCACTGCAGCAGACGTTCGGGCTCGCCGGCGCTGAGTCGGTGAGCGTGTCCATCACCCTCGGGGTGGGAAAACTCAGGCTGGCCGGCGGCGCCGACAGCCTGCTCGACGCCCGGTTCGAGTACAACATCCCGGACTGGAAGCCCACGGTGACCTACGATGTCGCGGACGGCCGGGGTCGGCTTGTCGTCGAGCAGCCGTCGCGGGTAGTCGGCGCGATCTGGCCGGGCAATGTCCGGTACGACTGGGACCTGAAGCTGAACCCGGGTGTACCGCTGGAACTCGAAGTGAACATGGGCGTAGGCAAGAGCGAAGTCGACTTGCGCGGGCTGGATGTCCGTCGTTTCAGCCTTGCGGCCGGAGTCGGCGAGGGCCGGATTGACCTCTCCGGGCCGCGGACGTCCGACCTCGACGCATCCATCAAGGCCGGAGTCGGGAAGTTGACGCTCATTCTGCCCGCCGATATCGGAGTCCGGGTCAAGGCTCAGGGCGGACTGGGACACGTGAACGCACAAGGGCTCGCGGCTCAGGATGACGCCTGGGTGAACAAATCATGGGGCAGAACCGGGACCTCGCTGCGTATCGAGGTCCAGGGCGGCATCGGCGAAGTCGATATGCGGTTGACCGACGAACCGGCAGGCGGCAGCATCTAGCCAGAGGACGACCCCGGACCTTCATCACAAAGACACCAAGACACGAAGAGGACAGCCGAGGGCCGAAAACGGAGGGATGAACGGTTATGCCAGGGGCACCGGTTTCGATGATCCAGCACTCTCCCCTTCTCTTTGTGCCTTTGTGTCTTGGCGGTAGACCCCGGTCCTCTTCCGGATTCCGCCCGAACTACTTGACACTGCCCGAAAGCCCGGGATAATGGGCCGTGGCAGACAGACTGACGATTGCCGGTCTGCGATTGACGAATAGCCGGGCGCAGCGTTCGTCGGTCACAGGCAGTCGTCCAACCGCCCTCTAGCCCAACACCCTTCATTCCATGCCAACACCTTCATTTGAGTTCAAGCGCAGGCTGGAGCCGATGCGGCTGCGTGCGGCCGAACTCGAGCAGCAACTCGGCGACCCCAGAGTCACATCAGACATCCCGCTGCTGCGAACCCTCACGCGCGAGTTCCGCGCGGCGGCGGCAGCGCTCGAGCAGTTGCGGGAGTACGAACGGCTGGAAAAGGAAATGCAGGACGCCGAGCAGATGTCCCGCGAGGCCGATGACAACGAGATGCGGGAGC
This sequence comes from Caldifarciminota bacterium UBA2258, assembly GCA_002347155.1. Classification (GTDB taxonomy): domain Bacteria; phylum Hydrothermota; class Tepidihabitantia; order Tepidihabitantales; family Tepidihabitantaceae; genus UBA2258. The sequence goes on along the minus strand of DDXO01000108.1, from coordinate 22,122 downwards.
TGGCCGATAAGGAACTTGCCGACCTGGGCGTGCGGATGGAGAAACTCGCGACTACGCTTGAGGCCGTGCTTCGCCCCCGGTCGCCCGACTGGGACAAAGGCTGCATCGTGGAAATCCGGGCCGCCGCCGGCGGCGAAGAAGCCGCCCTCTTTGCGGGCGACCTTTTCCGGATGTATTCGCACTACGCCGAGAACCATGGTCTGAAGATCGAAGTGATGGATTCGCGGCCGAGCGAGCTCAAGGGGTTCAAGGAAGTCGTGTTCTCGGTTGAAGGTGATGAGCCGTACCGCTACTTCCGGTTCGAGAGCGGCGTGCACCGGGTCCAGCGCGTACCGGAGACCGAGGCTTCCGGACGGATTCACACTTCCACGGTGACTGTTGCCGTGCTGCCCGAGGCCGAAGAGGTTGAACTCAGCATCAATCCCGACGACCTGCGGGTGGACGTGTATCGAGCCGGCGGACACGGTGGCCAGGGCGTAAACAAAACCGAGTCAGCCGTGCGCATAACCCATATCCCGACCGGACTCGTAGCCCAGTGCCAGGACGAGCGTTCCCAGCAGCGGAACAAGGCCAAGGCGATGAAGGTCCTCGCCGCGCGCCTGCTTGAGGCCAGGCGGCTGAAGGACGAATCAAAGACCACCGCGGCCCGGCGCAAACAGATCGGCACCGGCGACCGCAGCGAGAAAGTCCGCACCTATAACTTCCCGCAGAACCGGCTGACCGACCACCGCATCGGCATCTCGGTCCACAACCTCGATTCGGTAATCGAGGGTGACCTCGACTCGCTGTTCGCCGCGCTCGAAAAAGCCGAAGCCGCAATCGAGTGAGCGAACCGGACTCCCGGGCCCAGAGTTCCACCACAAAGGCACAAAGAGGGAGACGAGGACTGCACCGCGACGAGGAGGCAAAACGGGGACTGTCCCTTCGCAGGGCCACCGGAAGTACGAAGTCCGAGGTTCGAACTTCGAAGTTCGGCATTCGGCATTCCCGCGGCGATTCCCAGGGACTGTCCCCTGTCTTTGCCGACGAAGGCGAAGCGATGACAGCCCGCTCTTCTCCGAACGAAGGCCAGACAGAAACAGACGCCACACTACTCCTGAGGGAAGCATCCGGCTCAATCTCCAAGGCGGACGCGGAGTATCTGCTGATGCACCTACTCCATGCTCGGCGTCACGAGTTGTTCCTCGGCAGGGCCATTCCGGCTCGCGCAGCATCGCAGTTTCGACGGCTCGTGGCCCGCGCCGGAGCGGGCGAACCCGTGCAGTACCTTGTCCATTCCGCCCCGTTCCTGGACTTCTGCGTCTACGTGGACCGGCGCGCACTGATACCAAGACCCGAGACGGAAGAGCTTGTGGCGAGGACACTACCCAGACTGAAGTCAAAAGCCAGAAGGCAGAAGGCAGAAGGCAAGCCCAGGGCCGTGGACTTTGGGACAGGGTCGGGGTGCATAGCGATTGCGCTGGCACGCGTCATTACCGATGTGGGTATTCTGGCTGTTGATGCTTCAAGAGCCGCCCTGGCCGTAGCCGCGCGAAACGTATTGAAGCACGGTCTGGCCGGGAGGATCCGGCTGAAGCAGGCGAAGAGCCTCTCCGACCCGGCTCTGGCGCGGCTGCGCGGGAAGCTCGACCTGTTGATTTCAAACCCGCCGTACGTCCCGACCCCGCGGCTGGCGCGACTGCCGGCGAACGTCAGGCAGGAGCCCCGGCTGGCACTTGATGGAGGGCCAAAAGGGGCTAATATTGTCGCGATGCTCCTGGAACACGGCCCGGTTCTGCTCAAACCCGATGGGCTGATGGCAATCGAGATCGACGCTGACCAGGAAGCGACCGTGCGCAGACTGGCTCCGAGGGCTGAGCTCGAGCGCGACCTTGCCGGCCGCATCCGCTACGTTTTCCTGACGAAACAAGGACAAGAGACATGACTCGCCAACGCAAACGCATCGCTTTCATGGTCAACCGCCAGAAGCCGCTCGCAGCCGCGCTCGTACCTGAGCTCGTCCGCTGGGTTCGCACTGCCGGTCATGTTCCGCTGCTCTCCACCGGCACGGCAAAGCTGCTCCGCATCGAGGTCGAGTGCAGCCCGGCCGCCCGGCTGGCGAAAAAGGCCGACCTGGTGGTCGCCTGCGGTGGCGATGGCACCTTGCTCAGGGCTGCACGGCTGGTCGGCAGCCGTGACGTCCCGATTATGGGCGTGAACCTCGGCGGCCTGGGATTCCTTACCGAGTTCTCGACCGAGGAGGCGCAGGCCGGCATCGAGGCCTTCTGCCGCGGCGCCCACGTCGAAGAACGCCGGATGGTCCTCGCCTGCCGGTACGAGCGCAGGTCCGGCTTCGCTCTGAACGACGTCGCGATCAACATGGGCACGGCCAACCGCGCCATCGAGCTTGTGGCCAGCTCGGGCGGTGTACTGGTTACGCGTTTTGTAGGCGACGGCGTGGTCGTTGCGACGCCGACCGGCTCCACTGCCTATTCACTCGCGGCCGGAGGCCCGGTCGTCTATCCGACGATGGCGGCCATTCTGCTCACCCCGCTCGCACCGCACGCACTCGCATCGCGGCCGATGATCCTCCCTGCCGACGCCGGAGTAGAGCTTGCGCTGAGCAAGCGGTCCGAGTCGGCCGTGCTCAACCTGGACGGCCAGGAGCGGTGGACAATCAGGTCCGGCCGCACCATCCGCATCAGCCGGGCCGGCTTCACCATTCGCCTTGTGACACCCAGGGACAAAACCTATTTCCGGATTCTGCGCGACAAGCTCAAGTGGACGGGCAGCCAACTCGGGCAGGGATGAAGGCCAGGAAGGAAGCTGACGGAGTGCGTCCACCTAATCCAGAGACACGCCACTGAATGACGAAGCTCGAAGCCCGAGTACCGATTGAAACCCGAATCGGCAACGGCCAATTGGCAATTCGGATTTCGTCATTCAATCGTCCTCCGGACTTCGTGCTTCGGACTTCTGGCTTCTTCTGTCGGCCTTGTGCTTTCGCGGCTTCCTTGCCGCATTCCGGGCTCTAGCTCATGCTCGCCGAAATCAGAATCAGGAACTACGCCCTGATTGACGACCTGACAATCGAGTTCAGCCCCGGCCTCAACGTGCTCTCGGGTGAGACCGGGGCCGGCAAATCCATCATCCTCGGCGCGCTCTCGCTCCTGCTCGGCGACAGGCCCGACCCGGACATGATCCGCACCGGCGCCGACACCGCCCAGGTCGAAGGCCGGTTCGAAGTCGGCAGAAGGCTGGCCGGCGAATGCTCGGAACTGGGAATAGCGCCGGCTGAAGAAGAACGACCCCTGCTCCTGCTGCGTCGCCGCACCGAGCGCAGCGGCCGTGGCGCAGCCTACGCCAACGACTCAAGTATCACGGTCGCCGTCCTGCAGAAGCTCGGCGACCGGCTCGTTGACCTGCACGGCCAGCACCAGCACCAATTGTTGCTCAAACCTGAAGTCCACCTCGATATACTCGATGAGTACGCCGGACTGGGCACCGAGCGCTCTGGCTTCGCCGAACGGTTCCGCGGCTTTGAGGAAAAATCGGCCGAACTCACCCGGCTCGACAAAGAGCTGGCCGAGCGCAGGGCCCGACGCGAACTGACCGAGTTCCAGCTCAAGGAACTGAACGCGGCGCAGGTGAAGCCCGGCGAACTCGAAGAGCTCACTCGCGAACGGGACCTGCTCCAGACCGCAGAACGGAGGTTCACCCTGGCGCGGCAGCTCGAAGAGCTGCTCTCGGAACAGGAAGGCTCCATCATCGGCCTGCTCGGAGTCGCGGGTAAGACCCTACGGGAGCTCGCCGAACTCGATCCGGGGCTGGCCGAACGCCGTGCTCTGCTGGACGAAGCCCGGGCCGGCGCCGACGACCTCTGGCGCGAGCTGGTTCGCTACCGCGAGTCAATCGAATTCTCTCCCGAGCGGATGGACGAAGTCAATTCGCGCCTGTTCCTGATCGAGAGGCTCGAACGCAAGTACGGAGTGCGCGCCGACGAGCTCGCGGCCCTGGAGGCCGGGCTCAACGCCGAACTCGACTCAATCGAAAGCGGTGACTCGCGCCGTGAGGAGTTGGCCGCCGAACTCGCCGCCGTCAGGCAGGACCTCTCGTCCCGCGCCGGGGCGCTCTCCCGCAAACGGAGCAAAGCCCGGGCCGAGCTCGAGAAGCGGCTCACAACTGAGTTCGAAGCCCTGGGACTCGGCAAGGCCCGGCTGGAGGTAAGCATCAGCCGTGTACCCGACCCGAACGGAGCCGTTGAGCGGGGCGGCGAACGCTTCCGCCTGACCTTGACCGGCATCGACACAGTCGCGTTCCTCTTCACGGCGAACCCGGGCGAGGAACTGCGCCCCCTGCGCAAAGTCGCCTCGGGCGGCGAACTCTCGCGTGTCATGCTTGCCCTCAAAGGCGTGCTCTCCCAGGCCGACCCGGTGCCCACCCTCGTGTTCGACGAAATCGACGTCGGCATCGGCGGCAAGGTAGCGGAGTCGGTCGGCAAGCGCCTCTCACGGCTGGCCAGAACTCACCAGGTCATCTGCATCACCCATCTCCCCCAGATCGCCAAGTACGCGGAGCGCCACCTGCTGGTCGCCAAGTCGGTCCGCGGCAGCCGGACGACATCCTCGATCCGCACGCTGGACGCAGATGCACGGGTCGAGGAACTTGCCCGCATGACCAGCGGTGCGGCAGTTACCCGAGCCGGACTCGCGCACGCCCGCGAGATGCTCGAATCAACGAAGGTCCCGAGCCGCTGACATGGCTGACCACTCTTCCGGGCCGACCGACAACTCGGCCGAGCACAACAGGAACAGCCACACTACCGCTGCCCGGATAGTAACCATCCCCAACATCCTCAGCGTATCGCGCATCGTTCTTCTGCCGATAGTCCTGCTCCTCCTGTTCAAGCGCCAGAACACTTCCGCCGTGGCCGTGATGCTCGTCTCCTGGAGCACCGACGCGCTCGACGGCTACTTCGCACGAAAGCTGGGCCAGGTGTCGAACCTCGGTCGGGTCCTGGACCACCTGGTTGACAAGGTCTGGGTCGGCTCGGTGCTGGCGACGCTCGTGTTCATCCGCAATCTGCCGCTCCTTCTCGCCGCCGCGGTTATCCTGCGCGACCTGCTGATACTCGCCGGCAGTGGCGTCATCATGAAAGCTCGAGGCTTGTTTGTGCAGTCTGACGTTGTCGGCAAGATCACCGGGTGCGCGTTCGCGCTGATGATCATCTTCTACACGCTGGAGGTACCGGCGCTGATGGAGTACAAGTCCGCGGTCGACTTCGTCGTAACGGTACTCGTGGTTGTGTCGTTCCTGAACTATGTCACGGTCTTCCTGCGCCGGATGGCGCGGTTCCGGCTACCCGGCGAGGATTCCCAGTAGCCGCCGCGCGCGGGCCACAACTGCGACGCGGGACGTAACCCCAGAACGGGGCTGCACTTCCTTCGAAAGGCACAGTCTGACGGCCAGTTTGCGGCTGCCCGTACCTCCCAGTTTCCTATATGTCCCATTCCGGTTCTGACCGAAAGTACCCTAACTTCCCTATTCTCAATCATCTATTCACTCCTCCGTTTCTCCCCTATCCCGTCCCCCCGGCTATTCTGGAGGCTATTCGGAAGGCTGCTCGGGAGATTGCCCCGCAGGCTATCCGGAAAGGAATCTGGAGGGCCCCGTGTTCAGCCATTCGCTCAGCTTCCTGGCAGGCCATTCGGCGGAGAACTCGGAGCACAACCCGACAGGCTGCGAGGAACGCTGTTCCACAAGTTGCTCAGCAGATTCCCCGGAGAGTCGCTCAGGACGCAGTTCGGAGAGCAATCTGCCACACAGCCCTAAAGATGGTTTCCTCAGCTATTCGGAGAGCTATCCGGCATATTCCCCGGCCCGCTATCTGGAGAGCCATTTGGGAAGCGCACACCTCCTCGGGAACTGAGCCCGTAGATTCATGTCCACGCATCTGACGAGCCCGGCGGCAAGTCTGGGACTCAGATCACAGATTGCCGCGGGCACAGCCCGCGAGTTTCCATTGCCGGTCAGCAGCATCGGAGTCGGACACCAGAGTCCTGCTGCACTGTCTGGCGGTTCATCATAGTGAACCGATAGTCAGAGCGTCTGCGGCAGAGCACCATGAACCGTGCCCCGCTGTCATCCACTTGACAGCATACGCGCGTTCTCAATCATTCGGAGATGAAATGCGTTGTCGGAACCCTCGCACTTGCCGCGCTGCTCGCAGTTGTGTGCTGCAGCCTGTTCCGCCGTGGGATGTGCTGACCGGCAGGCTCGACTTGGCGCAGGTCAGCATATTTGCCAGAGGCGGGGCTGCCTTTCGGTTGTTTCCGACGCTCGGCCTCGGCGTCATGGTCGAACCGCCCACGGACTGGCGGGTCAAACCACGTGCGTGGGTCGGTGGGCGAGCAATTGCCTATATGAAACCAGACGCCCTCTATCATGACTCGGAAGTCCACTGGCGTTATGGACTCGGAGGTAAGTTCACTCTCACTCGTCACGTCGAGCCGCTCGCCGAGGTGCAGATGTACGCAGGTGACGCCTGGTTTGACGGCGCCGGCCGATTCCCGGACGGCACGCACTTCGCGAGTGGACCAGCAGCGTCGTCGGCGGCCTGTTTGACGCCGAAACCGACGCCCGCTTCGCACTCGGAAAGTAGCGTCACAACAAGCGCTTGGGCCGCGTCGACAGACGCGCGTTCTGTCGGCACACTCCAGGAAACCCCTCAAGAGCAGGACGCGGCGAGGGAGTGCTCGCCGCGTCAGAGTCGCAGGGCATTGGGTACAACCACGGTTTTCCTCGAAGGAAAGCCGTGGCAGTCCCGCGCTACCAGCGGTAGTGGGCGAAGGCGCGGTTGGACTCGGCCATCTTGTGCGCGTCTTCCTTCTTCTTGACCGCCGCCCCCTGGCTGCGGCTGGCATCGAGGAACTCGGCCGCTAGTCTCTGGATCATCGTGTGCTCGTTGCGCGCCCGGGCCGCGGTGATGGTCCACTTGATGGCGAGGGCGTCGCGCCGTTTGGGCCGCACCTCCATCGGGATCTGGTAGGTGGCACCGCCGACCCGCCGCGGCCTCACTTCGAGCACCGGCTTGACGGCGTTCATCGCCTTCTGGAACACGGCATAGCCGTCTTCCTTGGCCTGTTCCTGGACCAGGTCGAGCGCACCGTAGAAGATACGCTGAGCCGTGGTCTTCTTGCCCGCCCACATCAGGTTGTTCATGAACTTGGTGACAAAGGTCGAGGCGTAGCGCGGGTCCGGCGCTATCGTCCGCTGTTCGGCAGAGCGTCGTCGTGACATGGCTGCCTCTTAGGACGCCGCGCCCGGCTTGGGCCGCTTGACGCCGTACTGGCTGCGCGCCTGTTTCCGGCCTTCAACGCCGGTCGTGTCGAGCACGCCGCGGACGACGTGGTAGCGGACGCCCGGCAGGTCTTTGACACGGCCTCCCCGCACGAGCACAATCGAGTGCTCCTGCAGGTTGTGGCCTTCGCCCGGGATGTAGCACGTGACCTCGTAGCCGCCCGCCAGCCTGACTTTGCAGACCTTACGCAGCGCCGAGTTCGGCTTCTTGGGCGTGGTGGTGTAGACCCGGGTGCAGACCCCGCGCTTCTGGGGGTTGCCCATCAGGGCCGGCGTCTTGGACCGGCTGTGTATTGCCGTCCGCGGTTTGCGGACGAGCTGGTTTACTGTCGGCATGCTATACTGCCTCCTCTGCTTTCTCCTGCGGCTCTTCGGCGACGAGTTTGATGCGGGCGAAGTCGCGGTAGCCGGTGCCCGCCGGAACCAGTCGACCGACGATTACGTTCTCTTTCAATCCTCTAAGCTTGTCTTCCCTGCCGGAAATCGCCGCCTCGGACAGGACCCGCGTCGTCTCCTGGAACGATGCCGCCGAGAGGTAGCTCTCGGTCAGGAGCGCGGCCCGGGTGATGCCGAGGAGGATGTTGTTGAAGCTCGCCGGCCGCATGTTCTCGGTGATGAGCTTCTGGTTCTCGTCGTACAGCCTTCGCCGTTCGACGATCTCACCCTCGATGAAATTCGAGTCCCCGGCGTCCTCAATCTTGGTCTTGCGCAGCATCTGGCGGACTATGACCGAGATGTGCTTGTCGTTGATCTTCACCTTCTGCAGCCGGTACACGGCCTGGATCTGGTTGGTGAGGAACTCCTGCACTGCCAGCCAGCCGCGCACCCGGAGCACGTCGTGCGGGTCGACCGAGCCTTCGCACAGCTTGTCGCCGGCGCTGACCCGATCGCCGGTCTGCACCAGCAGGTACTTACCGTACGGGATCTCGTACTCCTTCTCGGTACCGCCCTCGGATGTAACCTTGACCTCGCGGATACCCTCGCGCGGCTCGCCGACGCTTACCGTCCCGTCGATTTCCGAGATCGTCGCCGGTTCTTTGACGCGCTTGGCCTCGAACAGCTCGGCAACCTTGGGCAGACCGCCGGTGATGTCGCGGGTCCGGCCCATCTCGCGCATGAGTCGGGCCAGGGTGTCTCCGGGCAGCACTTCGGACTTGTCGTCGACGACGAGGTAGGCTCCGGCCGGGAGCGCGTGCGATTCGAGCACCTTGCCCTTGGGCCCGACGATGGCAACGCGCGGGTGGAGCCGGTGGCCCCTGTCCTCGGTGACAATGCGCTGCATGCGTTCAGTCCGCTCGTCGATGTCCTCGCGCAGCGTCACGCCGACCTCGACGTCGTGATAGGCAATCTGACCCTTGGACCGGGCAAGGATCGGAATCGAATAGGGTTCCCACTCGAAGAGCGTGTCGCCTTCTTTGACTTCCTGGCCGTCGTGCACGCGGATAGTTGCCCCGGCCGGCACGTTGAACGGAACGATGCGGTCTGTCGCGACCAGCACGAGCCGGCCCTGGTCCGGAGCGACCGTCTCACCATCGGTCCGCTTGACCGTAATCAGGCCTTCGTACTTCACCTTGCTGACGAATTTGGCCGTCGCCTTGGTCTGCTCGGCCACGCGTGAAGCGACGCCGCCGACGTGGAAGGTCTTGAGCGTCAACTGCGTGCCCGGTTCGCCGATCGACTGGGCTGCGACCACGCCGACCGCCTCGCCGATCTCGACAACCTGCCCGGTCGCCATGTTCCGGCCGTAGCACTTGACGCAGAGCCCGGCACGCGCCTCGCAGGTAAGCACCGAGCGTACCCGGACCGACTCGATGCCGTAGTTCTCAATCTCCTCGGCCGCCTCGTCACTGATATCCTCGCCGGCCGCGACGATGACCTCGCTGGATACCGGGTTGACGATGTCGTCGAGTGAGAACCGGCCGGCGATACGCTCGGACAGCGGCTCGACGATGTCGGCGCCCTCGCGCAGCGCCGTGACTTCCTGGCCGAGAATCGTGCCGCAGTCCTCGGTACTGATTACCACGTCCTGCGCCACGTCCACCAGCCGCCGCGTCAGATAGCCGGCCTCGGCGGTCTTGAGCGCGGTATCGGTAAGACCCTTGCGCGCGCCGTGGGTAGAAATGAAGTATTCCCAGACCGAGAGCCCCTCACGGAACGAGCTCTTGATCGGCGTTTCGATCACCTCTTCGCCGACCGACCGGCGCTGCGGCTTCGCCATCAGTCCGCGCATGCCGCCGATCTGGGCAGCCTGGGTGCGCGAGCCGCGCGCGCCCGAGTCAATCAGCATGAACACCGGGTTGAACCCGCCCTGGTCCTCGCTCAGCCGCTTCATCAACGCATCCTCGACCTCGGCGGTCGCCAGCGTCCAGGTGTTGACGACGAGGTTGTACTTCTCCGAGTCGGTCATGAGGCCGCGGTCGTAGGCCTTGTGCACCTTCTTCAGTTCGCGCTCGCTCCGTTCGAGGATCTCGTACTTCTCCTTCGGAACCAGGACGTCGTCGACGCCGATCGACAGCCCGGAACGGGTCGCCTGTTCGAACCCGAGATCCTTGACCGCGTCGAGCAACCGCGCGGTCGCTTCCAGCCCCATGCTCCGGCTGCAGGTGTCGACCAGCGCCACCAGCTTGTCTTTGGGATAGGCTTCGTTCACGAACCGCAGCTCGGCGGGCAGGACCTCGTTGAAGAGGACGCGGCCCACGGTCGTGTCATAGGTCTTGTCATTGTAGCGGAATTTAACCGGGTCGTGGATGCCGAGCTCGCCGAGGTCGTAGGCCGAGTGGACCGTCTCGAAGTCGCCGAAGGAACCGACCGGCTCGGTCCGGTCCAGCCGGCTCTTGGTGATGTAGTAGACGCCGATGACGATGTCCTGCGACGGCGTCATCAAAGGCCGGCCGTGCGCCGGCGACAGAATGTTGTGTGACGAGAGCAGGAGCACCGACGCCTCGATGATCGCCTCCGGCGTCAGCGGCACATGGACCGACATCGTGTCGCCGTCGAAGTCGGCGTTGAANNCGGTGCAGGGTCGGCGCGCGGTTGAGCATCACCGGATGGTCCTTGGTGACTTCCTCCAGCACCTCCCAGACCTCGGGTGCCTCGCGCCGGTACATGCTCTTTGCTCCGCGTTCGCTGTCGGCCAGGCGGCGCTCCTCGAGCCGGCGGAGGATCATCGGCTTGAACAGCTCAAGCGCCATCTCCTTCGGCAGGCTGCACTGGTGTAGCTTCAGGGCCGGGTCGACCACGATGACCGAACGGCCCGAGTAGTCCACGCGCTTGCCGAGCAGGTTGCGGCGGAA
>DDXO01000108.1:2068-11485 GCA_002347155.1 Caldifarciminota bacterium UBA2258 | reverse complement strand
AGCGACTTGAGCGGACGGTTGCCGCGGCCACGCACCGGCCTCGGCCGCGTCTCGTTGGAGAAAAGGGTATCGACCGCGTCCTGCAGCATCCGCTTCTCGTTCTTGAGAATGATGTCCGGGGTCCGGATGGAGAGCAGGTGCTTGAGCCGATTGTTGCGGACAATCACCCGCTTGTAGAGGTCGTTTAAGTCCGACGTCGCATAGCGGCCGCCTTCGAGCGGCACCAGCGGTCGGAGGTCGGGCGGGATCACCGGCAGCACGTCCAGGATCATCCACTCGGGCCGCGCGCCCGAGGCGCGGAACGCCTCGACCACGCGCAGGCGGCGGAGCAGGTTGAACCGGCGCGATGTCTCGTGCTTGATGCGCGCACGCAGCTCCGCGGCCAGGTCGTCGAGCTCAATTCGGGACAGGAGGGTCTTGAGCGCGGGCGCCCCGCCCGCTGCCTCGAAGCCTTCGGACTTGGGACCGATCTTCTTCAGCTCCTCCTCGGTGATAAGGTCCATCTTCTTGTACGGGGAGTTGCCGGGCTCGATGACGACGTAGGCCTCGTAGTTCAGGATGGTTTCGACCTGGTTGATGGAAAGCGCCAGCATCAGGCCGATCTTCGACGGCGGGACCTGGTAGAAGAGGGTATGGGCCACCGGCACGACCAGCTCGACGTGCCCCATCCGCTGGCGGCGCACCGCCGAGGTCGTGACCTCGACTCCGCAGCGGTCGCAGACGATGCCCTTGTAGCGGATCTTCTTGTACTTACCGCAGTTGCACTCGTAGTCCTTGNNAACCAGATGTGGGCCACGGGAGCCGCCAGCGTGATGTGGCCCATCCGCTCGCGGCGCACCTTCGAGCGCGTCACCTCAACGCCGCACCGGTCGCAGATGATGCCCTTGAACTTCACCTTCTTGTACTTGCCGCAATGGCATTCCCAGTCGCGGGTCGGTCCGAAAATGCGCTCGCAGAACAGCCCGTCGCGCTCCGGCTTCTGGGTCCGGTAGTTAATGGTCTCGGGCTTGATTACCTCACCGCTCGACCAGCTCCGGATTGTCTCGGACGACGCAATCCGCAGCCGGAGCGAGTCGAAGTCGAAGAAATCGCGGTCGGTCATCATGCGGTCTCCTTTCCCCGCTCGGGGATGAGCTCGAGACCGAGCCCCTGCAGTTCCTTGACGAGCACCGCAAACGAGGCCGGCGTGCGGGGCCGGGGCGGGTTCTTGCCGCGGATGAGCGACTCATAGAGCGCGCTCCGGCCGTCGACGTCATCGGACTTGATGGTCAGCATTTCCTGAAGGGCGTGGGCCGCGCCGTATGCCTCGAGCGCCCAGACTTCCATCTCGCCGAACCGCTGGCCGCCGAANNGCCGCCCAGCGGCTGCTGGGTGATAAGCGAGTAGCGACCGGTCGAACGGGCGTGGATCTTGTCGTCCACCATGTGGATGAGCTTGACCATATACATCATGCCGACCGTCACCTTGCCGCCGAACCGCTCGCCGGTCCGACCGTCGTACATAACGATCTTGCCGTCCTCAGGCAGGCCGGCCTTGCGCAGCTCGGTCTTGATCTCCTCCGGCGTCGCGCTCTCGAACACGGGGCAGAACGCCTGGAAGCCGAGCACCTTCGCGGCCCAGCCGAGGTGCGTCTCAAGCACCTGGCCGAGGTTCATCCGCGAGGGCACGCCCAGCGGGTTCAATATCATGTCAACCGGCATTCCCCGCATGCCGCGGATCGTCTCGCTTGCCTCCTTGCTTTCGGCCTCGACCGAGACATAGGGCATGTCCTCGACCGGCAGCACCTTGGAAACCACGCCCTTGTTCCCGTGCCGCCCGGCCATCTTGTCACCGACCGCGAGCTTGCGCTTCTGGGCGATGAAGATCGTAATCCACTTCAGCACGCCGTGCGGCAGTTCGTCACCGCGGGAGACGCGCTCGATCTCCTGCCGGCGCTCGCCTTCCGCCTCGGCCAGCGCGTCTTCATACTCCCTCACCGCGGCCCGGAGCTCCATCTGGAGCTTCGGACTCGAGACGAGCTGCTCGATGTTGCGGAGGTCGCTGAACTCCTCGGAACGGAGGAACTCGTCGGTCATCGGCTGCCCGGCCTTGTGCAGGATTTTGCCCTTGGAGTCCTTGGCGTTGGCTGCCGCCTTCTGCCCGCGCAACACCGACCGCAACCGCTCATCGCGGCGATCCTGCAGGAACTCCTTCTTCAAGTCGTAACGGTGGCCGGCTTCAACCACACGTTCCTTCTCGAGTCGCCGGTTCATGGCGTCGCCGAGCTTACGGGAGAGAATCCGCTGCTCGATCACGACACCGAACACGCCCGGTTCCACGCGCATCGAGGTGTCGCGGACATTGGCCGCCTTCTCGCCGAAGATGGCGCGCAGCAGCCGTTCCTCGGGCGTAAACTCGGTCTCGCCCTTGGGCGTGATGCGGCCGACCAGGATGTCGCCGGGTCCGACCTCGGCGCCGATCCGAATGACTCCGAACTCGTCCAGGTTGCGTAACTCGTCCTCGGTCGCGCCCGGAATGTCGCGAGTAATCTCCTCTGAGCCCAACTTGGTCTCGCGAGCCTGGATTTCGAACTCGAGAAGCTGGATCGAGGTGAAGCCATCTTCCTTGATCAGGTCTTCGGACACGATAATCGCGTCCTCGTAGTTGTAGCCGCGCCACGGCACGAAGGCGACCAGCACGTTGCGGCCCAAAGCAAGCTGCCCGTCCTGAGTTGCCGGTCCGTCGGCCAGGAGATCGCCCTTCTTGACGCGGTCCCCGGCCCTTACCATCGGCCGCTGTGACAGGCAGGTGTACTGGTTTGACTTCTTGTATTTCCTGAGCTTGAACTCGGTCGGCCCGCGGTCGGAGCGCAGAACGACCGTGCGCGCGTCCACCCGCGTGACCACTCCATCGTCCGGGGCCAGTAGAATCGCGCCCGACTCGGCCGCGAACTTGCCCTCGACGCCGGTCGCGACTAACGGTTTCTCCGGCAACAGCAGCGGCACGCTCTGGCGCTGCATATTGGCGCCCATCAGGGCCCGGTCCGCGTCGTCGTGCTCGAGGAACGGCACCATCACGGTCGACGGCGCGAAGATCTGCTTGGGCGACACGTCCATGAAGTCGACCTGGTCCGGCGGCAGCGACACGACGTCGCCCTTGCGCCGGCAGATGACGTCTTCGTCGGCAAAGCGGTGGTCCGGGGTCAATTTGCTTGTGGCCTGGGCGATGGCGTAGTGATCTTCTTCATCCGGGTTGAGATAGACCTCACGGCCTCGGCCGACCATGACCTTGCCTTCGCTCACGCGCCAGTAAGGCGTGGTCATGAACCCGTACTGGTCGACGCGGCCATAGGTGGCCACGGTCGAAATCAGACCGATGTTCGGGCCTTCGGGCGTTTCGATCGGACAGATTCTGCCGTAGTGCGAGTAGTGGACGTCGCGTACCTCGAAGCCGGCGGTTTCCTTGGTCAGGCCGCCCGGCCCGAGTGTGGACACGCGCCGCTTGTGAGTCAGCTCGGTCAGCGGATTCGTCTGCTCCATGAACTGACAGAGCTGGCTCTGGGTGAAGAACTGCATGATGGCATTGGCGACGACCCGCGTGTTCACGAGCTCCTGCGGCGTCAGCAGGCTGTCGTCGATGAAGGCTGCCCGCTCCCGGATGTTCTGGGCCAGCTGCAACAGCGCGGTGCGGAACTGGTTCTCGAGCAACTCACCCACACGCTTCACCCGGCGGGAAGAAAGGTGGTCGACGTCGTCGGCCTGGTAGCGGACCGGCTCAGCCACCATCCGCTTGCCCTTTGCGGCGACTATCTTCTCGGCCTGTTTGCCGCGCCCCTCGTCGTAGTAGGTCATCTCGATCTCGGCCCGGCGCTCGTACCAGTGATACCGGTCGGGCAGCAGCTCCTGCTCCTTCAGCTCGGCCAGCGCCTTGTCCCGCTCATCGGATGAGCCCGCCTGGTACCGGATCTGGTACAGCCGGCCTTCCCCGGCAAACAGCAGCAGGTGCGAGACAATTGCCAGCACGTCCTTCTGCTGCAGCCCGGTTGCACTCAGCGGCTCCTTGGCCATCAGCCGCTGGTTCAGCTTGTACCGGCCCACGGCACCGAGGTCGAACCGCTTCTGGTCGAAGAGCATGCCGAGGATTACCGACTCAGCCAGCTCGATTGAGTGCGGCGCGATCGAGCGCAGCCGGTAGTAGATCCGCTTGATGGCGTCTTCCCTCGAAGTGGTGCGGTCGGAACGGAGAGTGTTGGAGACGATATCGAGCCCGGCCGGATTCGCGTCCACGACCCAGCCTTGGGACACGCCCTTGGACGAAAGGAAGTCGAGGAGCCCCTCGGTCACGTACTCGCCGGCTTTCGCCCACGATTCGCCCGTTTCGGACTTGATGTCCCTGGCCATGACCTGCCCCGGGGCCAACTTCCGCTGGGCCGTCCGGAACAGCCTGGCGATGATGTCCTCGTGCGAATAGCCAATCGCACGCAGGAAGGTCGCGGCCGAGATCCGCCGCTTCCGGTCGAGCAGAACCACCATTGAATTGTGCTTGTCGACAACCAGCTCAAACCAGGCACCACGCAGCGGCACGAGCAGCGCCGAGAACTCGTCGCCGTCCCGGGAGAAGTATACACCCGGGGACCGATGGAGCTGGCTGACGATCACCCGCTCGACGCCGTTGATAATGAAAGTGCCGGCCGCTGTCATCCAGGGCAACTCGCAGACAAATACCTCCTGCTCGAGGATGTCCTTGACTCTCTGGTTGCCCGACGCGGCCGGCGCATCGGCAGCCGCGAACTCCTTCTTGACCATCCGGAACACAACCTTGAGCGGCATCGAATAGTTGACGCCCTTGGCCATGGCTTCATCCGGCGAGTATTTCGGCTCGCCGAAGTTGTAGCCGATGTACTCCAGCCGGAAGTTCTTGTGCGCGTCCTCAATCGGGAACGTCTCCCGGAGCACGCCCTCCAGTCCGCGCGGCTGGCGCCGCGCCGTCTCGGTGTCGAACTGGGCGAACTCCCGGAACGAATCGAGCTGCAGCGAAAGCAGGCTCGGGATCTCTAAGTGAGTGGTGCTCCTAGAGAAGTCTAGCTGTTCCATACTGCAAGCCTCCCCCGTAATCGGGCCATACCGGGACAAACCGCCTGCGAGCTACGGACCGCGATGCCGACGCTCGTCACGCGCCGCTTCTACTTAACCTCGACCTTGGCGCCTACCTCTTCGAGCTTCGCCTTGATCTTGGCGGCGTCTTCCTTCGAGATGTTCTCCTTGACTACACTCGGAGTCTTGTCGATGATGTCCTTGGCTTCCTTCAGCCCGAGCTGGGTGACCGCGCGCAGTTCCTTGAGCACCTGGATCTTCTTGTCGCCGACCGACACCAACGTCACGGTGAACTCACTCTGCTCCTCGGCCTTGGCTTCCGCCGGGGCTGCGCCGCCGGCCGCGGGCATCGGGCCGGCCGCCATGAACGCCGGGGCCGACACGCCGAACTTGTCCTTCAGGGCCTTAACGAGCTCTGCCAATTCGGTAACTGTCAGGCCTTCGATGGTTTCGATGACCTGCTGGATTTTGGTTTCCGCCATCAATCCTCCTGGACTGTTAAACTGCCCCGGCCCGGTTCCGAATCCCGAAGTTCGACACTCGAAGCTCGGCGTTCGGAGTTCTCGAAGGCCGCGGCATACCTATCGATCCCGTCGTTTGAAGCAACAATTCTCTCATCCACCCCGGCTCACGCCGCCGGCTGTTCCGGCGCGGCAGCCGCCGGCGCCTCGGTGGCCCCGGCTTCAGCGACCGGGGCCGCGGCCCGTGGCTGGTCCTTGACCTGGTCGAGCACCCAGACCAACTCGGAAAGCAGACCGTCGAGTGTCATCACGAGCCCGTAGATCGGCCCCTGGAGTACGGCGACGACCTCGCCGCGCAGCTCGTTCTTGGTCGGCAGTCCGGCGATGAAGTCAAACTTGCTCGCCGGGTACAGCACCCGGTCGAGGTAGGCGCCCTTGACCTTCAGGGCCGCCATCTTCTTCATCTGCTCGCGGATTGTCCGGGCCGGCGCGACCGGATCGTCGGCCGCGAACACGACCGAGGTCGGACCGGTCAACAGCTTCTCGATGTCGGCCGGCACACCGCTCTCGGTCAGGGCCCGCAGCGCCAGCCGGTTCTTCACCACCCGGACTTTGACCTTGGACTCGCCCAGCTTGCGGCGCAGCACGTTGAAGTCGTTGGCCGGGAGCTTGGTGAAGTCAAAGAAGTAGAGCGCCGACGCCCGGCTGATCCTCTCCTTCAGCCCGGTGACCTCATCGATCTTGGCTTGCTTGGGCATGGCTAGGCTTCCTTCCTGGCCGTCTCGAGGAACTCGCGGACGTCGACTCTCACGCCCGGCCCCATCGTCGATGACAGCACGATGTTGCGCACAAACTGCCCTTTGGCCGTGGCCGGTTTGGCCCGGATAACTTCGGCCACAAAGCTCCGGACGTTCTCGGTCAGCTTGGCCGGCTCGAACGACGCCTTGCCGACGAGCGCGTGGATGTTGCCGGTCTTGTCAGTCCGGTACTTGATTCGGCCCGCCTTCAGGCTCTTCACGGTCGGGTTCACGTCGAACGTGACGGTCTGGGTCTTCGGCGACGGCATCAGACCGCGCGGACCCAGCACCTTGCCGAGTCGGCCGACCGCCGACATCGTATCCGGTGTGGCGACCGCGACGTCGAAGTCAAACCAGCCGCCCTGAACCTTCTCCACCAGGTCTTCGAACCCGACGTGGTCAGCCCCTGCCGTCCTGGCCTCGTCCTGCTTCTCACCCTTGGCGAACACCAGCACCCGGACCTGTTTGCCGGTGCCGTTGGGCAGGGAAACCGTACCCGAAACAAGCTGGTCGGTCTTCTTCGGATCGATGCCCAGCTTGATGGCGATATCGACCGACTCGTCGAACTTCGCCGTCGCGTTCTGCTTCACCAGATCGACCGCCGCGGTCAGCGGGTGGAGCTGCTGGTGTTCAAGCTTCTCCGCAAGCGAACGGAATCTCTTGCTGTGCCCCCTCATGATTCCGCCACCGTCATGCCCATCGCCCGGGCCGTACCTTCGATGATCTTCATCGCGGCTTCGACGTCCGCCGCGTTCAAATCGCGCATCTTCCGCTCCGCAATCTCCCGGACAGCCTTGCGGCTGACCGTGCCGACCGTTGCGCGGTTCGGCTCTCCTGAGCCCTTGGCCAGGCCGGCCGCCTGCTTTAGGAGTACGGACGCGGGTGGGGTCTTGGTGACGAACGTGAACTTCCGATCCGAGTACACGGTCAGGACGACCGGGATCACCATGCCGGGGGTCTCTTTGCGGGTCGCCTCGTTGAAGGACTTGATGAACTCCGCAATGTTGACTCCGTGCTGGCCCAGGGCCGGGCCAACCGGCGGTGCCGCGGTTGCCTGGCCGGCCGGGATCTGGAGTCGCACGACCGCCGCAACCTTCTTAACCATTACTCGCTCCTCCTAGCACAATTGTCGAGTATCGACTGTCGATTGCCGAATGTCTGGAAATCCAGAATCGTCAGTCGCAAATCGTCAATTCCTAGATTGGCTGGACGTCGAGAAAGTCCAGGTCAATCGGTGTGGGCCGACCGAAAATCGTGACGATGACCTTCACCCGTCGGCGTTCGGTGAACAGCTCATCGACCGTTCCCGTGAACCCGGCGAACGGTCCTTTGGCCACTTTCACATTCTCACCCTTCTCAAACGGCGCCTCGGGCTCGGCCTGGTCGCGACCCCGCTCGATCTGCTCGAGCATGGCCGTCACCTCATCTTCGGACAGGGCCATCGGTTCGGTCTTCGTCCCCAGCAAATGGGTTACGCCGGGCATGGAGGTGATCAGCGACAGCGTCTGCTCGGTCAGTTCCATCTCGACCACGATGTAGCCGGGATACAGCCGCCGTTCCTCGGCGACGATCTTCGACTTCCGCACCCGCGCGACCTTCTCGGCCGGCATTATCACGCGGCCGAACAGACCGGGCTGGTCCAGACGCTCGATCGCCTTTTCCACCAACTCCTTCACCCGCTTCTCGCGGCCGGTGTAGGTGTGGACGACGTAGAACTTCACGTGCCTCTATCTACTTGATGATGTAGCCCAGCAGCCACCGGAAGATGAGGTCGACGACACCGATGAAGATCGCCAGCACTGACGAGAAGACGATGACCACCAGCGTCGTCGTAAACAGCTCCTTGCGCCGGACCCACGACACCTTCTTCATCTCAGCCCAGACGTCGGCCAGGTAATTTCTTAACCGCTTGATGAGGCTGTTCATATAAAGCTACAGGCCAGGAGGGATTTGAACCCCCAACCTACGGATTTGGAGTCCGCCGCTCTGCCGTTAGAGCTACTGGCCTATTTGACCTCCTTGTGCGAAGTGTGCTTGCGGCACGAAGGACAGAATTTCTTCGTCTCGAATCGCTCGGTCTGCTTCTTGTTCTTCGTTGTATGGTAGTTCCGGTGCTTGCACTCGGTGCACGCCAGCGTAACGAAGGTCCGCATCTCGCCCGACTACTCGACGATCTCGATGACGGTGCCGGCGCCGACCGTACGACCGCCCTCGCGGATGGCGAACTTGGAGTTCTGTTCCAGCGCCACTTCGCTGATCAGCTCGATGTCCATGGTGACGTGGTCGCCCGGCATCACCATCTCGACGCCCGCGGGCAGCGTGCAACTGCCGGTTACGTCGGTGGTCCGGATGTAGAACTGCGGCCGGTAACCCGGGAAGAACGGCGTGTGACGTCCGCCCTCTTCCTTGGTCAGAATGTACACCTCGCCCTTGAATTTCTTGTGCGGCTTAATCGAACCCGGCTTGGCAATGACCATGCCGCGTTCGACGTCTTCCTTGGCCACGCCGCGCAGGAGCAGCCCGACGTTGTCGCCGGCCCGGGCGTCTTCGAGGATCTTGCGGAACATCTCGACGCTCGTGACCACGACCTTGTCGTGCTTGCCGAAGCCGATGATGTCAACTTCCTCGCCGGCCTTAAGCAGGCCGCGGTCAACACGCCCGGTCACGACCGTGCCGCGACCGGTGATCGAGAAGATGTCCTCAATCGGCATCAGGAACGGCTTGTCGATGTCGCGCACCGGCTCCGGGATGAACGTGTCCAGCGCATCCAACAGCTTGAGGATGGAGTCGAAGTCCGGGCCCTCTTCGGCGGAGATTGCCTTCAGAGCGCTGCCCCGGATAATCGGCGTCTTGTCCCCGGGGAAACCGTACTTGGTGAGGATGTCACGGATCTCGAGTTCGACGAGATCGATCAAATCCGGGTCGTCAACGAGGTCCACCTTGTTCAGATACACGACCATTGCCGGAACGTTCACCTGGGTTGCCAGCAGCACGTGCTCGGTCGTCTGAGGCATCGGGCCGTCGGCGGCCGAAACAACCAGGATGGCGCCGTCCATCTGCGCCGCGCCGGTAATCATGTTCTTGATG
>DDXO01000108.1:0-2056 GCA_002347155.1 Caldifarciminota bacterium UBA2258 | reverse complement strand
GTGGCCCGGGCAGTCGATGTGCGCGTAGTGCCGCTTCTCCGACTGGTACTCGACGTGCGCGACCGCGATCGTGAGAATCTTGGTCTCATCGCGCCGGCCCTGCGACTCACTGGCCTTTGCGATGTCATCGTAGCTCTTGTACTTCGCCAGGCCCTTCTTCTCAAGGACCTTGGTGATCGCCGCGGTCAGCGTCGTCTTCCCGTGGTCAACGTGACCAATGGTTCCGACGTTGACGTGGGGTTTGGTTCGTTCAAACTTTTGTTTCGCCATAGGTATCCTCCTCTTTCTTACCTCAATTTATCAATAATTTCTTTCATCATATTCTCAGGAACCTCATCATAATGAGAAAACTGCATGGTATAAGTAGCCCTTCCCTGGGTAACCGAACGAACGGCTGTTGCATAACCAAAAAGCGAAGCCAAAGGAGCCTGGGCATTGATAACCTGTAATTCTCCTTTGCTTTCAATTCCTTCAATTTTCCCTCTTCGGGCACTTATATCTCCAATAACATCACCTAAATAGTCTTTTGGAGTAATAATTTGCACTTTCATAACCGGCTCCAAAAGGATCGGTTGAGCTCTTTTTATCGCATCCCGCAAAGCCAGAGACCCGGCAATTTTAAAAGCGATATCAGAAGAGTCCACTGGGTGATAAGAACCATCTACCAAACGAACCCGAATGTTCATGACCGGGTAACCAGCAATAACACCATTATCCAGTGATTCTTTTACTCCAGCTTGAGCCGAAGGAATATATTCTCTTGGTATTGCTCCACCAACAATTTTATCTTCAAAAACAAAATTATCATCACATGGTTCGATCTCTAAAACAACGTGGCCGTATTGTCCTCTTCCGCCAGTTTGGCGAACATAGCGTCCCTCTCCTCGACTACTTCGCCGGATTGTTTCTCGGTAGGCAACTTGAGGTCGACCCACATTGGCCTCGACTTTAAACTCTCGTAAAAGACGGTCGATGATGATTTCAAGATGTAATTCTCCCATTCCCGAAATCAACGTTTGACCGGTTTCCTCATCAGTTTTTACCTTAAAAGTCGGATCTTCTTCGGCTAATTTTGATAAAGCTAAACCAAGTTTTTCTTGATCGGTACGAGTTTTGGGTTCTATGGCTACCTCGATGACTGGTTCAGGAAAAACCAGTGTTTCTAAAACGATAGGGTAACGTTCTTCGCAGAGGGTATCGCCGGTAGTTGCATTTCGTAATCCTACAATACCACACAAGTCTCCAGCTTTTACCACTTGTACGTCTTCCCGTCGATTCGCATGAATGATCAAAATTCGACTAACTCGTTCCTTTACTCCTTTATTACTGTTATATACATAACTACCGCTTTGCAGTTGACCAGAATAGACTCGGAAAAAAGAAATTTTCCCCGCATGGGGATCCATATTTATTTTAAAAACCAAACCCGCAAAAGGCTCTTTCTTCATGGGAAGGCGCTTTTCGGTTTCATCGGTTTTCGGGTTTTTCCCTTCAACTGGCGGTAGATCGAGTGGGGATGGAAGATACCAAACCACTGCATCTAAAAGAGGTTGAATGCATTTATTACGAAGAGCCGAGCCACCTAATACTGGTATAAATTTTCCGGCGGTCGTTCCCTTACGAATAGCCTGACGTATTTCTTGAGGATTTATCTCATTTCCATCCAAATATTTTTGCATGATGTTCTCATCGATCTCGGATATTGCTTCCAGGAGTTTATCTCGATAGATTAAAGCTTCTTGCCGGTAAGCATCGGGGACATCTACCCAATCAAATTCCATCCCATTACTGTCTCTTTCATAAATAAAAGCTTTCATTTCGATTAAATCAATAACACCAATAAAGTCGCTTTCTTTTCCAATGGGAATTTGGATTGGATGAGCGTTCGCATTTAATTTTTTACGTATAGCATTGACAACCGCAAAAAAATCAGCACCAACCCGATCTAATTTATTAATAAATGCAATCCGAGGAACTCGGTAATGATCTGCTTGGTGCCAAACTGTTTCTGATTGTGGCTCTACACCGCCAACTCCGCAAAACACCGCTACTGCAC
>DDXO01000056.1 GCA_002347155.1 Caldifarciminota bacterium UBA2258 | reverse complement strand
ACGGGTGCCACAGCGGGAGTGGCAGCGGGAGTGACTACCCAGGGGACTGGTCCCTCGGGGGGGAGTGAGTAGTGGGAAAGTTGCACTTTTTCCCGGGAAAAAGCGGATAACTATATAGGAGTCACTTTGTGAGCAGACGACATTGCCAACCTCCGCACCGCTACCGTCTGCATGGGTCGCGACTGTGGTCGATTGCGGGGCGTCTGTGCCAGATGGCGATGAGACATACTCTTGTAATCGATTTGCTCTGGGTTCATGGCCGTAACGTAATGCTGACCAACGGCTTGAGCCATTTCCGGCCAGACTGACACCTCCACCCGGGACCTCTTCCGCGGCTCGGTCTGGAAGCGGGCGGGAATACGCTGCCGATTCCCGCCCGTTCTGTCTTGGGGAGGCTGAGTAGTCTAGCGGCAGCCGCGGCGCTCCCAGTGGCCGCGGAAGTCATGCGTTATGCGTCGGCAGAGGTGGCGCGCCATGTCGCCGTAAGCCTTTTCCGGGTCCTCGGCCTGGAAGGTGAGCCCGTGTCCGAACTTCGATACTCCGGCAACGGTCCGTTCGTCCCGGGCCGAGTTGCTCCAGATGGTCCCGCCGGTACTGGTTTCGACCAGCCGGGCCGTGAGCCGGGCGTTGACCTTGGCCTCGACGCTCGCATAGCCAGGGGTGAAGATGCAGCTCGGAGTGGCTTCGGTGACGTCGAGGTTGCCGGTGAAGACAGTGTTGAGGTCGTACTTCTCGCCGATGGCCTTGAAGGCGTCCGGGCCGAGGCGGGTCATCCCCACGGCCTCGAGCACGGTCTTCTCATTTCCCAGTTCGACGATCCTGATGTCCTCCTGGTCCTCGGTGACCGACTGGATGAACTTCTGGGTCACGAACTCGCCCAGGGCTCCTCTGGCGTCGGTCCTGAACTCGATGATGCCGACTACCTCGTGCGGTCTTAAGTCGATCGCGGGCTGCACGTAGACCCGCGCGCATCCGGTGAAGAGCAGGGCTACTGCGACGGCCAACGCTGCGTTTCTCACTTCGTATCTCCTTTCATACGGCGAGGTTGTTTCGGTCGAGGTTGAATATACTGCCTGACTGCCCATTTTGTTCCATTATTCTTGTTCGGTTACGGCAATCGACTGGTTCTGCCTCTATGCGCCTGGCACGGCGCCGTTGCTCCTCACCCCATACCCTCTCCTCGCCGAGGAGAGGGAGAGCGGAGCAAGGGTGAGGAGGTTTCATGTCTATACAGCCTACGGTCTCTCTTCAACGGTGATAAGCTGGTTCGGCCTCACTCCTTTGACCACCTTCCGGCTGTGCGGACCGAATCTCACTTCAACCGTGACCGGATTGTCAGACCGGCCAAGGCCGAAGTGCTGGACGAGCGAGTTCTGGCTCATGGTTCCTTTGCCGCCCTCGACCTCGCGGATCTGACGGCTCTTGCCCTGGGTGACCGCCACCCGCGCGCCGATGCCGGCCCGATTGAACTTCCTGCCTACGACGCGAACTTCGAGCCAATTGTTGCCGTTCCCGGTATCGTTGCGGAAGAGCCGAACCCCGGAGCCCGAACCAACCACGAGGTCCTGGTCACCGTCGTTGTCGAAATCGGCAAACGCGCAGCCCCAGCCATTGAAAACGCGCGTGCCGGAACGCCAGGTGAGTTCATCGAAGACACGATGATCCTTGTCCAGTTTGGCCTTCCCGCCGAAGCCAACGACTCCCTCATAGTAGGAGCGGTTCGTGTACAGGAATGACCTGCGGCCTTCGTAGATGGAAGTGATGTACAGGTCGAGGTCGCCGTCGTTGTCAACGTCGGCCCAGGCAGGGTCAGAGTGTGTTTCCTCGTAGCGGATGCCGGAGGCGGCTCGGCGGTCCACAAAGAGAGGAGGGAGGAGTGAGGAGGGAGGAGTGGAGAAGCGGCCGGAATTCTCGTAGAGCATTGAGCGGTTGGAGAACTCGATGTAGCGCGGGTGGGCGAGGTTGCCGCAGAAGAGGTCGAGGTCGCCGTCGTTGTCATAGTCACCCCACTCCGAGCCGATGGTGTGGCCGTACCAGCCGTTCACTTCGTCGCCCGCCACGCCAAGTAGAGCAGCCTGGTTGGTGAACGTGGAGTCGTGGTTATTGACCCAGAGGAAGTTCTCGCAGAGGCGGTAGTTGGAGACGTAGCAGTCCTGATACCCGTCGTTGTTGAAGTCGCCCCAGTTCACGCCGCGGCCGGCCTTAGGAGGGAGTAGAGAGTAGGGAGCAGGGAGGAGGGAGGAGTTGGTGACGTCGGCGAAGTAGCCGTGCTGGTTCTGGAAGAGCTGGTCAGGATAGTATTCGTGCTTCTCCCAGTTCTCGTAGTTGGCGCAGTAGAGGTCAACCCAGCCGTCGTTGTCGAAGTCGGCGAATCCGGCGCCCTCGGTCGGGTACTTGTTGTCCGGGCCGCCCGCACGGTCGGACAGGTTCACGAACCTGCCCGAGTCGTTCTTGTAGAACCGGGCTCCTCCTTCTCCGGCGGAGACGTACAGGTCTAGCCAGCCGTCGTTGTTGATGTCAGCGAAGAGCCCACCCCGGCCCTTGGCGTCGGCGAGCCCGGCTGAATCGGTGACGTTGGTGAAGGTACAGCCGGAGTCGTTGCGGAACAGGACCGAGCCGTTGAGGAGCAGGTCCTCGTATCCGTCGTTGTTGTAGTCGCCCCAGGCCACTCGCGACTCGTGACGGTCCTTGAGCCCGAACGAGTCGGTCACGTCGGTGAAGACCGGCCCAAGATAGCCATAGATGAGTTTCTCGCGCCCGAACTCCAGCTCCTGACGGTCAGTCATGGGCCGTAGATGCTGGAGCCCGGAATCGGCTCGCGAGGTCCAGTAGTTGCGGGAATCGCCTGCCTGAATGGCCTTCGCATACGCGGTCAGCGCCGCATTGGTGTCGCCCTGCGCTTCCTTCACCTCGCCCAGTAGACAGAATAATGGACCGGGCGTAGCTTCCTGCTGCGTATCCCAGCGGAACTCGTCTATCGCTTTGGTGATTGAACTCTCTGCCGGAGCCAGCCTGCCCTGTAGCTTCAGGGCTTCGGCAAGCGTCAGCAGGGCAGAGCCGCGCAGGGGAGGGAACTCGATGTCCCACTGCTCCTGAGGTTTGCTGGGCGGCTTCTTCGCCCTGGGTTCCCATTCGATGGCCTTGCGGGCATAGGCTTCGGCGGTCTCGGGGTCCAGCTTGAGCCGGTTGAACAGGGCCGCAGCATAGCGGTAGCGGAATGGGTCGGTCGGGTCGTCCATTATCATCTCGGCCGCGTCGGCACGCAGCCCGGCCGTGTCCTTGAGCCCGAACCGCGAGCTCAGGAGGAACATGTAGAACGTCTGTCGCCACTCCGTGCGGGGCAGCCGGGCGAGGAAGCGCTTGATGAGCGGCACCTTGAGCGTGTCGTTGGTCCAGACCGGCGCGAGCGAGTCGTAGAAGACGTTGCCGGTGACTTCGTAGGCTCGGGGAGCAAAGGGGAACTGCTCCATCAGGAGCCAGCCGACTTTGGGGGCGAGCATGGTGTCCGAGATGCTGAGGCCGTCCCAGGCGAGCGTCAGGGAGCGCGCCGTGGTCTCGGCGAGGAATGCCGACGCCTCGGCGGCGATGAGCCTCTTTGTCTCCGGAAGCTTGAGCGAGTCCTTCTCGTCGCGCCGGTACAGTGCGTGCCAGCGGCCGGTGATCGCCGAGTCGGTGTGCGGGCTAAGGTGGAGGGCGCGGCTCCACCAGGCAAGGCTTGAATCGAACTTGTGCCAGTGGTCGTACACCCGCGCCATATTGCACATGTCTTCGATGTCGTTGACATGGCGCGACAGGCGACCGCTGTAGTAGCGGACTGCCGAATCGTACGCCCGCCGGGCAAGGAAGTCGCGGAGACTCGGCTGCGGAGCCGCAGATAGCGCGCAGAGGAAGAGTATCGTCGCCGTCACGGTTGCCTCCAGTTAGTCTGCTGAGAAGCTAGGCAACGTTGGCCGCAAGTCAAGCCCGAAAGAGAGTGCCCGATGGCGGAGTGATGGCCACGAAGGCACGACATGGGAGCAGGGACTCCAGGTCCGAAACCAGAGGCACGAATGACAAGTGAAATCAGAAATCTTGAATTCGCCATCTGCCTGCATTCGAGCTTGACTCGGGTTTGGAGCTTTGTCATTCGGGTTTGGTCCGGGCTGGCGTTTGCTTGACTTCCCGTGGTGCTTCAATAACATCTGAAACCGCAATGGCAATCGAATCAGAGGACATTATCGCCCTGGTCAAGAAGGCCGAGACAGAGGCGGCCGAAGCCGTGAAGCGTGCCGAGGATGAGAAGCGGCTGGCTCTGGCGCAGGCCGAGCAGCAGGCTAAAGCAGCGGTGGCCGCCGCCCGAGACCGCTGCCGGCAGCAGCACGACGCGGCTATGGAGAAGACGAAGGCCGACGCTATTGAGTTTGAGGCCAAGGCGAAGGCCGAGGCTGATGCGGCGGCGCGCGCCGTGCAGGAAGTGCCTGAGGAACGGTTGAAGAAGGCGGCAGACCTGCTCGTGGAGAACCTGCGCCGGCAGTGGCAATAGACAAAGTCACCCGCGTTCTGGTCGCGGTCCACCAGGATCACCGGGACCAGTTCCTGAAGAAGCTGCATCGCCTGGGCGTGATGCACATCACGCAGACCGAGGCTGCCACGTCCGAGAGCCAGATGAACGCGGACAGCCGCCGGGTGATTCAGGCCATAGAGACCCTTACCCCGCATGCGAAGAAGAGTAAATCCGCCGCTTCCAGGAAGCAGTTGTCGCGGCGGGAATTCGACGACGTCGCCGCGAGCTTCAATCATGCCGGGGCCGTGGACCGGCTTGCGACCCTGACCCGACAGGAGGCGGAACTCGAAGCCCGTATCCGGGCAATCGAGACCGAAACCAGTCGGCTCGAGCTCTGGGCCGGGCTCAAGCACTCGCCGGCAGAGATGTACGCCTCCAAGACGGTAACCGTCTGGTTCGGAAGTTTCGCCGATAGCGACGGCCTGAAGGCGGCTGAAGACGCGCTGGCCGGCATGCCCGCCGGAGTCGAGGTGGTGGGCCGTTTCGACGGCCAGGTCCTTGCGCTGGTGGCAACCGCGCCGGGGTCGGCGGACACGGCCAGCCGGGTCCTGAGCGAGCATGGCTTCGAGGTCGAGGACCTGCGTAACGTGAAGGGGAAGCCGCAGCAGGTGATAGCCGGGCTGGCTGAGGAGGGCAGGTCGGCGCGACAGCGGCTGCAGGAGGCGGGCGCGGAGATCGACCAACTTAGTTCGGTGCTGCCCGAGCTCAAGGTCGCGGCCGATGCGCTGGCCAATGAGGAGGCAAGAAAGGCGACGGCCGCGGCTCTGGCGAGGACCGAGTCGGTGGCGCTCGTCCACGGCTGGGTGCGCACGCGGGACGTTGGTAGGTTGAACAGGCTGGTGGAGGAGAGCGGGGCCGCGGCAATGACCGAGGTCAAGCCGGCCGAGGGTGAGGAGCAGCCGGTGGCGCTGGTGAACCGGCCTGTGTTCCGGCCGTTCGAGATGGTGCTCGAGCTCTTCAGCATGCCGCGTCCCAACGAGCTCGACCCAACCTGGATCATCGCGCCGTTCTTCGGTATCTTCTTCGCCCTCTGTCTTACCGATGCCGGATACGGGATCGTGGTGGCGGTGCTCGCCTACTTCATGATGCGGAAGATGGGCATGAGCAACAAGCTGCTGGGCATCGTCCTGATCGGCGCGATACTGACGATACCGGCCGGGGCGCTGGTCGGCGGCTGGTTCGGCGACATCCCGGACCGGCTGGGCGTCGGCTGGCTTCAGGCATTCAAGAACCGGCTGATGTGGTTCGACCCCATCAAGGACCCGATGAAGTTCTTTATCATCTCGCTGGCGCTGGGATACGTGCAGCTCATTGCCGGCATCGTCTTTGAGATTGCCGACTGCCTGCGGGTTCGGAACTACGGTGATGCGTTGCTCGGTCAACTCCCGTGGTTCATCTTCCTCAATGCGCTGGTCGCCCGCGTGCTGCTGGGCAAGTCCCTGCCGGCCTGGGTCGCGGCCGGGCTGATAGTACTGATACTGGCATCCGTGGCAGCAGTCGTCGTTTTCACCCAGCGCAGCCGTGAAACCGCGCTCAGCCAGACGCTCTGGTTTTCACTGATACTCTCCTTCCTCGTCTACTTTGGGACTAAGATACGGTGGCTGCCGCCGGCGCTGGCTGCGGCCAAGTGGGCTTTCCTCGGGCTCTTTGCGGCGATGTTTCTGCGGGCAGCATGGAGCGTCGTCAGCTCCCGTCGCTACAAGGCGGCGCCGGTCGCTCTCGCTGTGCTCGGTCTGGGCGGGGTGGTTCTCTACTTCGTTCGTATTCTGCCTCCGTTGCCCGCATTCCTGCCGGGGCTGCTGTTCATACTGCTGTCGCCGGCCAGCCGGTCCATGGGGACAAGACTGGCCTGGGGCGGGTACGCGCTGTACGGCGCAACGAGCTACATCGGCGTAGTTCTGTCTTACATCCGGTTGATGGCTCTTGGCATGTGCACCGGCGGCATCGGCATGGCAATCAATGTGATTGCCTGGATGGTAATGCCAATCCCGGTCGTGGGAGTCATCGGTGCGCTCGTCGTGCTGATCATCGGCCACTCGTACAACATCGCGGTGAGCGTGCTCGGGGCTTTTGTTCATTCGCTCCGTCTGCAGTACGTCGAGTTCTTCCCTCGATTCTACACCGGCGGCGGCGAGCGGTTTGCCCCGTTCCGCGAGACCAATGAGTATGTGACCGTGAAGTAATAAGGAGGACTAGTGGTTGACCCGATTGGTTTGGCCATTGCTCTGCTCGGTTGTGTTGTGGCGGCCCTGCCGGCCGGAATCGGCTCGGCCATCGGCATCGGTTACGTCGCGAGGGTGGCTTCGGGCGTGCTCGCCGAGGACCCCAAGAAGTTCGGCAGCCTCTTCATCCTCGTCGCCCTGCCCGGCACCCAGGGATTCTACGGGTTCCTCGGCGCGTTTCTGGGCATGATGAAGCTGGGCGTGCTCGGGAATCTGGTTCCAATCACGCCTTGGCAAGGAGTGCAGATGTTCGCCGCCTGCCTGCCGGTCGGACTCGCCGGACTGGTCACGGCGATGTGGCAGGGCAGGGTCTGCGCCGCCGGCGCCGAGCTGGTGGCCAAGCGTGCGTCCGAGGGCACAAAGGGCGTCATTTTCGGCGCGCTGGTCGAGACCTACGCCGTGCTGGGGCTGCTTGCCACCATCTTCCTCCAGATGGGTGTCAAGATTGGTTCGTAGTTTTCGGTTTCTAGTTGTCAGTCCCAAGAACCAGAGACTGGAAACCAGGAACTAGTCATGGGAACTAACGAACTGGTCGAGAAGATACTCGCCGACGGCAGGGCCAGGGTGGCTGCCATCGGCGAGGAGCGCGATAGGGCGGTCGCGCAAACGCAGGAGCGTGCGGCTGCCGAGGTCGCGGTCGTTGAATCCGACTGCGTCGAGCAGACCCGCATCGCATGTGACGCCGTCATTGAACGCGCCCGCAGCCGCGCCCGGATAGAGAAGCGGAATGCCGTGCTCGCAGCCCGCTGGCAGACGCTGGACCGTGTCGTCAAGCGGGCAGAGGAGAAGGTCCTCGGCGACCCCGGCTACGCCGACTTCGTAACCCGGGTAGTAAAGAAGTACGCCCGGCCCGATTCCATTGTATCACTTTCCGAAGCCGACACGCGTGCATTTGGTGCCCGCGTGGGAGCCAAGCTCGGCGAACCTGTGCCAATCAGCGGCGGAGTGATGATCCGGTCCGGGAAAGAGGAACTGAACTTCGCGCTGGGCGAGGCCCTTTTGTCACTCCGGGATGATCTGGCGCGGGACCTCTCGCAAACGCTGTTCGACTGACAGGGCTACTTGGGGCCGGTCCTGAAAGCAGTTGCTGTGTCCGGCCTCACCTCGTAGCCGAGCAGGCTATCGCTCGCGCTGAACCAATCCGGTTCCTTCAAGTGGACGGCAAGCCGGACGGCGCGGCGCCGCGCCGCCGCGTTGTACTCGTCAGCGAACGCAACCGCGTTGGCCCGCGACCCGTTGTAGAACCGCCAGAACAGAGTGGACACGATGACCGATGCGCTCACCCAGTCGTCGTTCCTCGCGGCCACGACGGCCCAGGCCAGCGACCCCGCCGTGACCGCAAATGCGAGCAGTCCGGTCGCAGGTTGCCCCGCGTAGACCTCTCCCGAGCCGGGGACCAGAGACGACATCACGGCGGCCCAGGTCGGGCTGCGCACAGACTTCGGTCTGTTGGAGCGAAGCGTGCCGGCAACATCGGGCCTGCCTGCGAGGTCGTAGCTGGCCGCCGCGGAGCTCAAGTCGCCGTCCTGCAGGCGGAGCCAGCCCAGCGCTGAGTTGAGCCCGGCACGCCGGGCCGAGTCGCGAGTGAAAACGAGCAGGTCGGAGAGTTCGAATGCTGCCAGGTCGTACCGCTGCGCGCGCGCGTAGTATCCGGCCATGGCGGCCTGGGCAGGCTCGGCGAGGTCGGGATTGAGTCGCCCGGCGGACCGGAGTTCCTCGGCTGCGTACTGCAGTTGACCGGCTGCCCCCAGGCTCAGGCCGAGCTTGAGATGCGTGAGCCCGGCCGGAAAACCGGGGCTGTCCCGCGTTGAGTCCGATGCAGGCGCCCCGATGGGCTGTTCCCGGTCTTCCCACAGCAGGCGCCGGAACTCCTTCTCCGCTTCGTAGTTGAAGCCATGCCTGAGTAGAGAATCACCCAGGGACATTTCAGACTTCAGATTGCAGATCGCAGATTGGGGAACCTGGGGCGCGGTGTCCGGACGGGTGGGCAGAGCTGGGTCCGTAGACTGGAGGAGTAGAACCAGGAACAGGGTCATTGACGTCCGGGCAGGGTCGTATCCGAGGGGACGGAATCCAGCAGGACGCGATAGTCAGGCTCGAGCGACAGGAGCCCGAAGAGCGAATCGGCGCGCTGGACGTAACGGTGCTCCTGCAGCAGGTTGTAGTCGCGGGCGGCGATGCTGGCACCGTAGATGTTGCCAGCATAGAACAGGGCAGTGACGACGCCGAAGATGGAGACTTTGACGCGGGTACGGTCGCGCGTGGCCGGCTCAGCCGCAAACCACCACGTCACCAGTCCTGTACTGGCAACGGTCAGGAACGAGTAGGCGCCATCACCGGCCCGACCCGAGTAGAGCTGCCCGGCGCCGGGCATGATGGCGGATAGCAGCGTACTCGCGAACCGCGAGCGGCGACGGATGTCACGGCCGTTCATCGAGGACAGGTGCCGGGACGGCTCGTCCGTGCCGATGGCTCCGAGCGTTGATGCACCTTCTGCGAAACGGCGCTGCCGGAAGTAGGTCCAGCCTTCAAGCGTCCGGGCCTGCCCGGTAAGGGCCGGAGACGTGATAGACGCGAGGTCAGCACGTGTGGCTGCGTAGTCGCCTGCCGCGAAGTCGGTGCGGGCGACTCCGTACTGCCTGAAGTCCTGCACGGCCGGTGCGCTCAAGTCACTGAACGCGTGGCGTGCCTGCGCGAGGTCACCGGCTTGCAGGTAGGACTCTCCGGCCATCAACCCCGCGTAGTTGCTCACGCGCGGGGACATGACCAGCGCAGGAGCCGTGTGCTCGGACCGTGTCCCAAGCCACCTGACCCGCAGGTACTCGCCCGCAGCCTGATAGTACTCGCCCGACGTATACAGATAGTCCGCAAAGCTCAAGTCCGGCGTGCAGCGCCCGAGAGCCATGCGACGGGACATGACCGAAACGTCCGACGTTTCGGGTCGTGTCCCAGGCACCTCTGTCTGCGCCGCTATCAGGAGGCCCGGCTCGTCCGGAGGCCTGAGCCACGCGACGTGGTTCTCGACCGGGTCAGGCATCCTGCCGCCAACCACGTCACCGCGGTAGTAGGTATCATAGTAGGACCAGGCGAGTGTGTTACAGCGCATCAGGCGGTCGGCGCCGATGAGCACGCCCGGCAGGAATCCCTGCGACCGGACTGCTGACCTTGCGAACTGCGAGCAAGTGGGGTGGAAGTTGCAGACGTTGGAGCCCTGCAGGGGAGAAAGGACAATCTTGTAGGCGACAATCAGCCAGTCCCCGGAGACCGAGACCGCGTCGTAGCCGGCCAGGCACGTGCCGGCAAGCAACACGGCGAGGAAAGAAGTTCTCCGCAACGTGAGTGAGTATAACCCTGCCAGGGGCTCAGTCAAACCCATGGGAACTTGATTCCATCGTTCATGCAGTTACACTCAGGAAGATGAGCGACCAGCGATCGTTCTCGAAATCGGTTGCCGGCAGGAGAGTCACATGCGCTGTCTGGTAACTGGTTCCAAGGGAATGCTCGGAACCGAGCTGAGAGAATTCCTGCGCCGGCAGAACGAAGAGGTCGTGGGCTGGGACCTGCCCCAGCACGACGTGACCGATGTCGAGAAGACCATCAATGGTATTCACCAGGTCGGGCCCGAGGTCATATTCCATCTCGCCTCTCGCACTGACGTCGACGGCTGCGAGGATGACGTGGCCGGCGCCACCAGTGTCAACTTCCAGGGCACCTGGGCGGTTGCGCTCGGGGCCGAGGAACTGCGCTGCAAGCTGCTCTATGTTTCAACTGACTATGTGTTCGATGGTCGCTCAGATCGGCCGTACCGCAAGGGTGACGTCACGAACCCGCTCTCGGTTTACGGCAAGACGAAGCTGATGGGGGAGAACGCCGTCGCGAAGACCTGTCGGCACCATTTCATCGCCCGCACGAGTTGGCTCTACGGTAAGCACGGGCGTAACTTCGTGGACACAATTCGCAAGAAGTCGTCTGAAATCCCGAGAATAGATGTGGTCAGCGACCAGGTCGGCTCACCGACCTACGCGCGAGACCTATGCCGGCCACTGTGGGAGCTGGCGAGGTCAAAGCACTTCGGCACGTATCACCTGACGAATTCGGGCCAGTGTTCCTGGTTTGAGTTGGCGCAGGAGATTGTGAAGCTCACCGGCGCGAAGTGCGAGGTCGTTCCCATCGACACGGCCACTGCCGTACGTCGAGCGCCGCGTCCGGCCTACTCGGTGCTTGACAACAGGGAGTTCAGGCATAGGTTCGGCAAGGAGCTCCGGCCGTGGCAGGAGGCGCTCAGGAGCTACATCACAGGCAACGATGAAGGGCGAATGTCGAGTGTCGAGTAGAGGACCAGGCCTGGCGGTTGATTGCATCATCCTGCTGGACGGCAAGGTGCTGCTGATACACCGCCGCAACCCGCCGCACGGCTGGGCGCTGCCGGGCGGGTTCGTGGAAACCGGCGAAACCGTGGAAGATGCGGTGCGCCGCGAGATGAAGGAGGAAACCGGGCTCGACCTTGCCGAACTCAGACAGTTCCGTGTCTACTCAGACCCGGCGCGTGACCCGCGCGGGCACGTGGTGTCGGTTGTGTTCGCGGCCCTTGGAGTCGGGAGGCCTGAAGCCGGGGATGATGCTGACCGCTACCGCCTGATTGACCCGGATGACATTCCCGAGTCCGAGCTGGTCTTCGACCACGCGAAGATACTAGCTGACTTCAGACAGTCTTGGAGTGCGGGAGCGTAGCTCCCGCTTTTCAGGCAAAGCGGCAGCGTCGCTGCCGCAATCCAAAGCTAGGAAGGGTACGCGTCGAGCTGCACAGCCCACTTGCGCAGTGCTTCCATCCGCGTCCGGTTATCTTCAGCGAGCGCCAGCGGGCGGCCGCGGCAATCGATGATGATTCCGACAAGCCCACCCTCAACCTTCGCTTCCAGTGACTTGCCGCCCCCCGCACCGACATCGAATCCCCGCTCCGGGTTGATGGTCGCAGTGGCTGACTCGCCCACGCCGAGCGGCAGGACGGCAACGTTCCCGAACTCAACGTGAGTTTCCGATTCCCTGCCGTCGGCTTTGACGACCTTCACGTGTACGCACTTGGCGCCCTCCCTGCTCTGGCCGACCGGGGCGATGCAGGTGCCGAGGTGAATCAGGCAGTCTTTCTCGAAGACCTCGTACGCGGCCTCGGGATGGACTTCGGTGAGCACGCCGAGGTGCGGCATCATGAAGATGGAGTCCACAGTCAGCCTCGTAACACCCTCGGGCTGGAACGCGTCCATCGTCATCATCGCCGACTGGACCCGGCGCGGAGCGTGGGAGAGCGCTCCGCCTGACCCGACCACCAGACTCAGGTCCATCATACTAACCAGGGTCTCGCCGGTGCGCGATTGGGCAAATGCGTCGGAGATCGTCCGTTCCTGCTGCACGCCCTTGAGCCCCACTGCCATCGACATGTGGTGAAGCAGCGCGAGACGCAGGGCCTCACGGGCGATGGCCTGTTCGAGTTTCAGGTCTTCAAGAGTCGAAGGGATGGTGGTAGGGCGGATCATCTTGTTGCGGATGCGGTTCCGGACCTCAGCCTCGGACATCTCCATCGGCAGCCAGCGCATGATGTTCTTCTCACCGGCCTCGGCCAGCACGTTCGATACCGAGTACGACATGCCGAGGTTCGCAGATACGGTTCGATTAAACACGCCCTGGAACACGCTGAACACATCGGTCGTGGCCCCGCCGATGTCGACGCCGAGGACCGCGATGTTCTGGGACTTGCCGATGTTCTCAATCAGCAACCCAACCGCTCCCGGCGTCGGCATGATGGGTACGTCGGTCCACTCCATCAGCTTTCGGTATCCCGGCGCGTGTGCCATCACGTGTTCCATGAACAGGTCGTGAATCTTGTTACGGGCCGGCCGCAGGTTCTCGCGCTCCAGTACAGGTCGGATGTTCTCGACCACCTCGATGGCGCTCTTATCGCGTAGCGTCTTGAGCACCAATTCGCGCGCGTCCTGGTTGCCGGCGAAGATGACGGGCAGGTTGTAGCCCACTCCGAACCGCGGCTTGGGGTCGGCCGCGGCAATCAGCTCGGCCAGCTCGACGACGTGGGAGACGGTGCCGCCGTCAACGCCGCCGGACAGCAGGATCATGTCCGGCCGCAGGGTGCGGATGCGCTCGATCTTCTCATGAGGCAGACGGCCGTCATTGGAGGCGATGACGTCCATCACGATGGCGCCGGCGCCGAGAGCCGCGCGGGCCGCGCTCTCGCCGCTCATGGTCAGGACAACGCCCGCGACCATCATCTGCAGACCGCCGCCGGCCGACGACGTGGAGATGTAGACGTCCGAGCCTTCTTTGTCGCCGGACTTGGGCTTGATGATAGTTTCGCCGTCAAGCAGCCTGACCCCGGAGAGCTCTTCGACCTCCATAACGGAGTTCAGAACGCCGCGGGTGACGTCTTCGAACGGCGCCTCGACCGTGGTTGGGGCCTCGCCGCGCGTGCTGAGCCGGAATTCGGTGCCGCGTTTCTCAATCAGGATAGCTTTGGTGGTGGTCGAGCCGCAGTCGGTGGCCAGTATCCGGGTTATCTTATCCTTTTCGATCACGTTTGCCATCCTCCAGTTTCTCTATTCGCTGAATCAGGGCTTCGACGTTCGACCGGTCCTCCAGCAGGGCCGCGACTTCATCGTACTGGTGGAAAGGGAAGACCGAAGTCACAACCGGCTGAAGGAATACCATCAACTGCGAGCCGACGAAAGAGAGCGGCTTGCTCGATTCCAGCATGACGATGGCAACGGGGGTCAGCTTCAGGTCGACGACCTTCTGCGCTATCTTGGTGAGTATCTCGTCGCGGCGCTCGACCGAGATGTCGGAAGCGAACATCTACGAAGGGAAGGGATCGAGGGATCGAGGGATCGAGGGATCAAGTGTCCGAACACTCTGTCCCTTAGTCCCTCTATCCCTTTGTCCCTGGTTCATTTGTAGCACACGTCGAGTTCGCGCGACGCCCTGGCCTCGTCCAGGCGCCGCACCGGGGTGGTGACCGGTGCCTGGCGCAGGATCTCCGGGTTGGTCCTGGCCTCGTCCGCTATCTGCTTCATCGCGTTGATGAAACCGTCGAGCGACTCGCGCGACTCGGTCTCGGTCGGCTCGATCATCAGCGCCTCGGGTACAATCAGCGGGAAATAGATGGTCGGCGCGTGCATGCCGTAATCGAGCAGGCGTTTGGCAACGTCGAGCGTCTTGATGCCGTACTCGCGCAGGTTCGAACCGGAGAAGACCACTTCGTGAAGGCTCCGGTCTTTGTAGGGCAGGTCGTAGACACCCTCAAGCCCGGCCCGGACGTAGTTTGCGTTCAGTACCGCGTTCTCGGCCGCATCCCTCAAGCCCGCCGCTCCGAGCATGTGGATGTAGGTGTAGGCGCGCACCAGCACCGCGAACTGGCCGCAAGAACCCATGACCCGGCCGATGGAATCGGGGCAGTCGTAGTCCAGGTGGAAAAAGGGATCGAGTGTCCGGCCACTCTGTCCCTCGATTTCTCTATCCCTTTGTCCCTTTGTCACGATGGGCCTGGGCAGGAAGGGTTCGAGTGCCTTGGTGACCGCGACCGGTCCGGAACCCGGGCCGCCGCCGCCGTGCGGCGTAGAGAATGTCTTGTGCAGGTTGATGTGCATCACATCGAACCCGGCGTCGGCCGGACGATGCACGCCCATGTAGGAGTTGAGGTTCGCGCCGTCCAGGTAGACGAGCGAACCCTGCCTGTGCATGATGTTGCAGATTCGCTTCGCCTCAGGCTCGAAGATGCCGAGCGTGTTCGGGTTGGTGACCATCAGGCAGGCCACGCAGGTAGAGCAGGCACGCTCAAGCTCGCCGGGGTCGATCTCGCCCCTGGAGTTCGACTTGATCTGGACCGGCTTGAAGCCCGAGAGAGTAACCGACGCCGGATTGGTGCCGTGGGCCGAATCAGGCACCAGCACCACGTCGCGCTGCTCGCCGCGCTTCTCGAAGTACTTCCGGATCATCATGATGCCGGTCAGCTCGCCGTGTGCGCCGGCGGCAGGCTGGAGCGTCACCGCGTCGAATCCGGTTATCTGTGCGAGCATCTGCGCCAGCTCGTACATCAGGCGCAGGGCGCCCTGGGTCAGGGTATCGGGTTCGAGCGGGTGGAGGCCGGTGAAGCCAGGCAGGCGACTTGCCGCTTCGTTGACCTTGGGGTTATACTTCATAGTGCACGAACCGAGCGGATAGAAGCCCTTGTCAACGTGGTGGTTCATGATGGAAAGCCGCGTGTAGTGGCGGGCAACATCAATCTCACTCAGTTCCGGCAGTCCGTTGTCGGGACGCGGGACATAACCAAGTTCCGCCGTGGAATCGGGATTGTGTCCCAGGTCCGGCACGTCGAGCTCCGGCAGCGACCATGCCTGTCGGCCGGGGCTTGAAAGCTCAAACAGCGTCTTTTCGGGATTGACGATTGACAAGTGTCGAGTGTCGATTGTCCGGCTATTCGTCATTCGACCTTCGGAGTTCGTCATTTCCTCCTGAGGCATCAGTTCTTCCTCGAGGCAATGAAGCGGGCGACCGAACGGTCATAAGTGCGTTCGACCTTGGTCGTGAAGCAGCATGCGGGCAGTTCATCATTGGCGCGATGATAGGAGATGCACTCACAGCACTTGCCTTTGCGGGAACAGGGTTCATAGGTGCAGGGGCAGCTCTGCCGATTGGCTTTGAGGCTGCATTCCATGTCAGCTTGCGAACTCCTGTATGAGGAACCGGCAGAAGGCGTCCATCTCGGTCCGGGTGCGCTTCTCGGTGACCGCGACGAGCAGCCGGTTCTTCCATTCGGGATTGAATCGGTCGAGGGCGACGCCGGCCAGGATGCCATGCCTTACCCCGGCCTCGACCACACAAGCAGCCGGAACCGGGGTCCGGACCACGAATTCCTTGAAGAACGGGGAGGCCGTCTCGGTCGAGAAGCCTTTTACTCCGGCGATACCGTTCGCGAGGTAGTGGGCCTTGGCCATGCTCTGACGGGCTACTTCTGCGATGCCGGTCCGGCCCATCGTCGCCATGTAGACGCTCGCGGCAAGTGCGCACAGCGCCTGGTTGGTGCAGATGTTCGACGTGGCACGCTCACGACGGATGTGCTGCTCCCGGGTCTGGAGCGCGAGCACGAATCCGGGCTTGCCCTCAGTGTCGACCGTGCGCGCGACAATCCGGCCGGGCAGGTTCCTGATGAACTTCTTCTTCGCACTCATCAGGCCGAGATAGGGGCCACCGAAGCTCAATGGAATGCCGAGTGGCTGACCATCGCCGACCGCGACGTCGGCGTCGTAGGCCCCGGGCGGTTCGAGCGCGCCCAGCGATATCGGGTCGGCCGACACGACCAGGAGCGCGCCGGCTTTGTGGACAGTCTCGCTCACTTTCCTGGCCGGTTCGAGGTTGCCGAAGAAGTTCGGATGCTGGATGATAAGCGCGGCCACATCAGCGGTGCACATCCGGCCGAGCGCATCCAGGTCGATCTTGTTGCCTGACAGCGGAACGAACTCAATCGGGATGTTCAGGCCGTGGGCGTAGGTTCTGACTACCTCGACGTGCGTCGGGTTGACGCTGGCCGCTACCAGTACCCGGTTCCGGCGGGTAATGTCCCGGGCCATGTGCGCCGCTTCGGCCAGGGCTGTGGCGCAGTCGTACATCGAGGCGTTGGCGGCCTCCATGCCGTAGAGCCGGCAGATAAGCGACTGGAACTCATAGATGGCCTGCAGGGTCCCCTGGCTGACCTCAGCCTGGTAGGGCGTGTAGGCCGTGTAGAACTCGGAGCGCGAGATGACCGTGTCCACTATCGCCGGGATGTAGTGGTCGTAGGCGCCGCCACCGGCGAAGCAGACCAACTGGTTCGTGCCGATGTTGGCCTTTGCCAGGCCGGAAAGTTCGGCAACGGCCTCCGGCTCGGACAGGGGCTTGGGCAGGTCGAGCGGCCGATTCATACGGATATCGACGGGTATCCCGGCAAACAGCTCATCGACCGAGCTCACGCCGATGCGTTCCAGCATCAGCTTCCGGTCTGCGTCAGTGTGAGGGGTGTAGCGCATCCCTAGGAAAGTATCAATGACAAAGTGTAGATGACAAACGCCGGACTCCCGACTTTGTCATTGGCACTTGCCACTTTGTCCTTTGCTCGGCTAGTGGTGCGCCGACTTCTTGGCCAGCTCGGCGTATGCTGCGGCGTCGAGCAGGTTGTCGAGTTCGGTCGGGTCGGAGAGCTTGATTTTGGTCATCCATCCCGCGCCGTACGGGTCCTTGTTCACGTTTGCCGGGGAGTCCTTCAGCCCCTCATTGGCCTCCAGGACCTGACCCGAAACCGGCGAGTAAAGGTCGGATACCGCCTTCACCGCCTCAATGGTGCCGAGGGGCTCATCGCGCTTGATGGTCTTGCCGACGGCTGTTATCTCCACGTAGACGATGTCCGACAGCTCGCCCTGGGCGAAGTCGGTGATGCCGATGGTCACGACGTCGCCATCCAGTTTCAGCCACTCGTGGGTCTTGGCGTATTTCAGGTCGGAAGGGAAATTGGCCATCAATCCTCCTTGACTAGGAGAGTCTGAAGGACAAAGTGCGAATGACCAAGTCCCGGCTTCCGGATCGGTCGTTTGTCATTTCCACTTTGCCCTTTCCTAGTTTGGTTTTCTTGAACCGTGCTTGTAGAACGGCGGCTTCACGATGAGCGCGGCTGCGTTGCGGCCGCGGATATCAATCTGCACTTCGGTGCCTGCCTTGGTGAACTGGCGCTTCACGTAGCCGAGCGCAATGCCTTTGTTGAGCGAAGGGGAGAGGGTGCCGCTTGTCACCATGCCGATCTGGCGCGGGACATGACCCGATTCCGCCTTGGAATCGGGATCGTGTCCCAAGCCCGCTAGTATCGGATAGTGCGGACGGGCAATCGAGCGGTCCTGCAGTTCGAGACAGACCAGCCGACGGGCGGGCTTCTCGGTCTCTACCTTCTTCAGAACGTCCGAGCCGATGAAGCCCTCGGGCTTGTCGAGCGCCACCACCCAGCTCAATCCTGCCTCAATCGGGTTCGTGGTCTTGTCGATGTCGTTCCCGTAGAGCGCCATCTTCATCTCCATGCGCAGCGTATCGCGCGCGCCGAGCCCGATCGGCTCGATGTCGAACTCCTTGCCTGCGGCGAAGACAGCGTCCCAGACTCTCTGGGCGCTGGCAGCCGGGAAGTAGGCCTCGAATCCGTCCTCACCCGTGTACCCGGTGCGGGAGACGAGCGCCTTCACTCCCGCGACCTCGCAATGCGCCGCCCAGTAGAACCCGATAGGCGCGAGCGGGATGGAGCATACTCTCTGCATCACCGCCTCGGCCTTCGGGCCCTGGATGGCAAGCTGGGCCTGTGCGTCGGTGATATTCTCCATCTGCACGTCGCCGGACAGATGCTCCTCGAGCCAGGCGGTATCCTTGGCATTGTTGGCCCCGTTCACCACCAGGAAGTAGCATTCGGGCAGCCGGTAGACCACGAGGTCGTCGACGATGCCGCCGTCCGGATAGCAGAGGACCGAGTACTGGGCCTGGTAGGGCGCAAGCTTCCCGGCGTCGTTGGTTGTCATCCGGTTGATGAAGGCAAGCGCATCCCTGCCGCGGACTTCGATGCGGCCCATGTGCGAGACGTCGAAGACCCCGACGGTCGTACGGACACGGGTGTGTTCGGGGATAATCCCGTGGAACTGGACCGGCAGGTCGTACCCGGCGAAGTCGACCATCTTGCCGCCCGCGGCCAGGTGCCGCTCATGGAACGGAGTCAATTTGAGCATGGGCGGCTATCTTAACAGAAGCGTTGTCAGAGTCAAGAATCGTAGGCAGAACCCGGGGATTCGGGTGCCGCTCGCGGCCGTCTGCCGGCTGATTCCGACCGACCGCGCCGGCGATGCCCGCAAAAGGCGCGGCTAGTCTACAATCGGGAGCCTACGACCGGCGACGCTGTTGCTGCTGGCAGGGGAGACGCCGGCCGACATCTGCAATCCGGCGCTGAGCCGCCCTGCTCGGTCCGGAGCCGGCCCTGAGCTTGGCCGAAGGGGTCGCGAAGCATCGCGAAGCGAGAGGGTCTTTCTTCAATCCGCAATCTGAAATGCCTCTGATGGGCGGGGATGTCAAATCGGCGAGGGCTGGATGGCCGACAGCCCACAGCTCACGGCTGACGGTTCACGGGCAGCAGCTCACGGATGGCACTGATGGCAGGGGAGGCAGCGCCTGCGCATCGGTCCGGGCGGGGGGGAGTCGCTCATGCCCCGCGTCGAACGCGGGACACCGCACTCCGCTGACCTATCGGCGGTTGTAGGGTGACTGATTGGTCGGCTTGAGTGAAATACCCTCCTTGGCGGCCTTGGCGTAGATCGAGTCAACCGTTCTCCCCAGCTCACGTGCGATCAACCGAGTCGGTGTGTTTCCTTTGACCAGGTGTTTCATCTGTCTCAGATGCGAATCTGTCCACGGCTTTCCGTCGTTAGGTGGCTGTTTGGCCATCGGGCCTCCTCTTTGTTTGTTCGCACTAGATAGCCAGCACCGTCTCTAGGGCATCTAGTACTCTCTTGGCCTTGGTGTAGTGCTGGGTGACATCTTTGACCGTCAATGATAGACGCATCTTTCCACCATGTGCGACGTCGTTCTTCACTTTGACGATCGCGGAGAGTGCACCGCCATCCATGTCGGGGTCGATCAAGCTCTCTAACCTGTTGACCCAAGTTCCGTCAAACTCGCCTAGAGTCCCTTTCAGCGTTGCGAAGTCTGGGTTCCGGAACCGCGTGTCGAGAGCCCACTCCACGAAGGAGCATATGGGCGCATCTCCCGCGCGCTGCGAGCGCTTACAGAGAAGCCGTTCGATGGACTCTTCGCAGACCCCGCTTATCGCGACGGCGAAATACAGCCCCAGCATGGCATCCGCTTCTGGGAATTTGCCGACGACCAGGGCCGCGTCTTTCAATTCTCTGTCCAGTTTCGCTAGAGCAGCGGATATTGTGGCATCAAGCATTGCCGAATAGGGCTAGTTCTGCTTTCTCTATCCTGGCGCGCACCGATGCTTCGTCAGTCGTGGCTTTAGTCACCAGCTCGAGGTACCCTTCATCCTGCAGGAGACGCGCATATCGGTCTCTGATGTCTCCCGGAATTGCGTTAGGGTGACGGGCGAACGCCACCATGACTGAATCATAGACCGCCGCGTTGAGCCCGTATCTTGGGCGGAATGGCCTTTCGCCGAGTGCGGTGTGAACTTGCCGGACGGTGTTGATGAAAAGATCGGAGAACTGCCGCAGTTCTTCTGCAGTGGCATTCCTGTGACGAGCCATGAAGCTGGACAGCGAGTCGTTCATGGGCTTCTGATAAGACGCAAGGTCGAGCTGCAGTGTGAGGAAGCGAAGAACAAGCTCGATGTCTCGCATCCTAGGATTTGGTTTCGCGCGGCCGTAAATCGCCCGCCACGGCGGTTCTGCATTTAGCGCTTCAAGTAGGTCGTGGAGGGCACCTTGGTAGACGCACTTCCGAACCTCCTGGGGAGTCAGGGATGTACCACCGGTATTCAACCGTTTGTATATGTGGTAGATGCTAGTGTTGTCATCCGGGGAGAGCTGTTCTATTATGATGGAACGGAGAGTAGAGTTTAAGAGGTTCTGCTGGTCAGACTCCTTGAGTTCCTTGAAGAGTTTACCTTCCCACGGTGGTCTAGTGCCAAGCATGCGAAACGGTCTTGGGTTGTCTGGCGATGGGTACATCCCATCAAAGAACCCGCTCATGCTCAGGAGGCGCTGCTGTCCGTCGATGACAACGAGTACGCCAGAGCCCTCATCTCTGTACAAGAATAGCTCCGGCACTGGCAGTCCAAGCAGGAAGGACTCGACTAGGCTGCTGGCCTGAGAGAGCGTCCAGACATAGTGCCGCTGAAAGCTGGGAATCCTAATGGTGTCTTTCTTGTACTTACTGTGTAGTACCTCAAGAGTGAAGTCAGCTGGGTACGCAGCTATGCGATAAGTGGCGGCGGGACCATCCTGCAGCTCATCGTCGACTTCGGATTCAATAGTCTCTAACTCATCCTGCGGTTCATCTAGCATCCGGCCTCCTTCAGCGGCTAAGCGTAACAGTCTGAACCTATCAACAGCCTACCCCGATGGGGGTTCAGGTGCGCCGAACGGCACCCTACACGTATCACGATACAACCCGTCCCCGCGAAGTCAAGGGGACGAATCGACATGTCAAGGCGGCCGGTCGTATCGTGTGGCCGGTCGTGTCGTCGGGCGAAGGGGAGAAGTCGGGGTCGGGTTCGTAGCGGGTCTCAGCCTCGACCTTGACCTCAGCCTTGCGGCGCAGCCGCGTCGGCTGTCCCGAAGCTTCCCGAAATGGGGTGCCTGTCCATGGCTCGCCCCGCAGACAGCGTCGACGCCGTCATTTCGGCTGCGGCTCGCCGGATTGCGGCCGGGCGTATGCGTCATGGTTGGCTTCCCTGGCTCCACGGCAGGTGCGGCGTGACGCTTGACTCGACCTTGGGGACTTTCCTTGTCCCGGTCTGCTCTTTGTGTTCCTTCACGACTTGAACCTGGGCGGACTTTTCCTCCATGCGCGGTTCAAGAACGTTGGTGGCAAGGTCTATGTGGACCTTCGGTTTCGCGCCACCGAAGAACTCGCCAACCCCTTGTCCGAAGCTCTTCGACCCAGCAGTTACGGTCAGCGCGCAGGGTGTTCCAACCTTGACGCCATATTCTTTGCCAACCACGTTCGCCACACCTGTCGCATACCCAAAGAGCCGAGGGTCGGTTTCACCGCGCCAATTCGTTCTGCCTTCGTACATCTTGTAGCTGTAGTTCATGCCATCTGGATTCGACACCGCCGATATGACTCCTGCCAGCAAGCCGTATGCGGGGTTCACCAGCGTGAGCGCTCTGCCCATAGTTGTGATCCTGCTTCTCACTTCCTCATTCTTCTGCTTCAGAGCGGCCTCGTTGGAGAACATCGAGTAGGCCAGCTCGCCCGTGCTGCCC
This sequence comes from Caldifarciminota bacterium UBA2258, assembly GCA_002347155.1. GTDB lineage: Bacteria > Hydrothermota > Tepidihabitantia > Tepidihabitantales > Tepidihabitantaceae > UBA2258. The sequence continues at coordinate 16,287 of DDXO01000056.1, read as the reverse complement.
TCGGGAAGCTCGAATAGCACCATTTGCGTGCCTTCAAGGACGATGTCCGTGGTCAGGACGGACTTGAGCACCGTATCGTACGTGGTGTCGGTCCACTGCCTTAGCTCCTGGACTGTGTCGTAGAACGTGGTGAAAACCGGCTCTTCGACCCACGTCGTCTCGTGTGACGTATCTGCGCGGAAGGAGGCGTCCAACTTGGCGTACTCCTTCTGTGTCGGGATTCTAGCCGCTGTGACTGAGTACAGGTTCGTTCTGTGTCCTGAGTGATTCTCGATGGTCAGCGTGAAGGCGCCGCCCTTGTCGGAATAGTAGACAACCTCGGGCCTGTACTGCTCATAGGCTGAGGTGACGACATCCCCGTGCCATTCGCTTATCGCCGCTCTGCCAACGTTGTCGCCTTTTCGCAGGAAGATGTCGCCCAGTCCACCAAGACACCCGCACGATGAACCGACCTGGCGAAGACACGAGGCGCTCACTTTCAGGCTATCGCCTGGTGCCAAGATGAAGTCACGCGTCCACGTCCTGCCCTTTCCGAGCGTGACTTCAGTCTGCAGGAAGGTGACGGGAGCGTTCGATAGCAGAACTAGACAGAGAACTAGGTGCATCCAGACCTCCCTATCCCTTTGGCTCCATGCGTGTAGCGCCCCGGGATTTCGGGAACCTCCTATTCAATACCCATGGCGTCAAGGCGATGTCAGCTTGGTGTTGAACGTCACTATCTTGGGAGTCAAGAGACTGTAGGTGTTGTCGAGGATGATGTAGTATCTGCAGGTGCGCGGCACGACGGCCGAGTACGACGTGCCACTTGAGCGCTGCTTGTTGACGATGGCCGTGCAGTTCTGGTTGTTGACCCACAAGTAGTAGTTCGTCGAGTCCATGACGTAGAAGTTGATGTCCAGTGCGTCTTCGCTGCCCTTCTGCTGCACGGAGAAACTGCCCCAGACGGTGTAGCCGATCTTCATGGTACCGTACCAAGCCTTGTAGCTCTGTGCCGGCACTGAGACCATCGTGTCGATCCACGTGGTAGTGACTTTCGTTATGTTGATGGACTTGGTGCGTTGGTCAGAGGCACTATGCGGGTCACGCGCGGTCGCGGTGACTATGACATTGCCGGATGTGTCTGGCGCGTTGAACGTAACGGTACGTCCAGTCGGCGGCGATACACTGCCGCGAGAGCATGTCCACGAGTACGTGAGTGAATCCCCGTCTGGGTCGGCAGCATGGCACGTGAGCGACGTGTTCCCATTCGCGGGCACGGAGCCCGACCCAGAGATAGAATCTATGACCGGTGGGCGATTGGCTATCGGCTTGACACTGATGCTGATTGAAGCGGTGTCGGCCAGGCTGCTGTCTGTGACGGTCACCGTTACCACGGCTTCTACTGCGCTATCCGGCGCATACCAGGTTATGGTCGCGCCGGTTTGGCCAGACAACCCTCCGACGTTACACGACCACGTATAGCTCAGTGTGTCTCCGTCTGGGTCCGAGGCGTTGCACGTGAGTTCGCAGTTTCTTCCGGCCGTAATGCTATCAGGCCCAGATATGCTGCTAATCACCGGCGGACGGTTCGTAGCCGCAGAGACTACGATCGTGTGTTCCTGTTTGGTTTCCCCGTTGTGCGTGTCCGTCGCGCGAACCGTGATGACCGGGCTGCACTCCGAGGCCGGTGCCTGCCAAATCACGGAAGTGCCGGTTGGAGCGGAAAGCGTACCCATGCTGCAGGTCCAGCTCACGGTGACCGAATCCCCCTCTGGGTCAGACACCGCGCAGGAGAACGTGGCGTTCGCTCCTAGGTACACCGAGTCGGGCCAGGTAACCGAGTCGAACACTGGCTTCTGGTTTTGTTTGCCGCACCGGACTACCAGCCCGACCGTCACTGCCAGTAGCGGGGCGAGAATGAGCACCTTTCTCTGCATCTGAATCCTCCTTTGCCGCGAGGGGCGGCCACGTACGCGTCTGTCTGCATATAGGATACGCCTCGGCCAGCCGATGTCAAGCGCGCTGGCCGGGATGTCAAGGCGGCGGGGTAAAGTGGGACAACCACCATGTTTCGAGCCTCAGTGACTGACGGTAGAGACTCAGTTTCCATCCGTCAAGGATAGAGGCTCTGGCCCTCCCAGATTCCCTCCCGGATTCCGGGGGAGATGCCCACCCAGATTCCGGGAGGGATGCACACCCTGATCCCCTCCCAGATTCCGGGAGGGATGCCCCCGGAGATGCAGGGAGAGACCCTCGGGCAGTATCCCCCCCCTACGACCCCTGGACGGGAAAAGCATCACTTACGCGATGTCATCCTGTCCGATGATGCCGGGAAAAGCGGCGACTCTCGTTCCGGAGAGGCGATATGCTGAGAACTGCCGCCATACCATATGTAGTATCAGCCTGAGCTAAGACCACAATTCTGCCGTCCACTCCACGGCCCAAGGGCCGCCTGGGGGCCGGCACCTTCGGACCTAAGAAGTCGAAGGTCAAGACCTAGAAGTCAAGAACCAACGCGGCGAACATCGAGCCGAAAGTCGCCGCGAGCAACTGCTGGAGCAACGACTGGTACGACCTCGCAAACAACGCGTGATACAACAGGGGCTTCAGGCTGAGTTTGAGTTTGAGGTTGAGGTCGAGATAGAGCGAAAGGTACAACTGACTATACACGCGGGCGCGCAACCGGCGATACATCTGTCGGAACTTCCCGACGAGCCTCGACCGGTACTCCGCGTGACACAACCGTACACAGCGCGAAGCCCGGAGCACACGGACCGACGTCTTCAACGTCGCGGCACCGATAGGGCCGTAGCCGCGGCCCCTTCGGGGTCCGCAAGTCCGAATTCCGAGTGACGAATGACGAATGACGGACAGGCGAACCCTCGGGGCGAAACCGGCTGACGGCCGCAACCGGGAGCGAACTGCGGGCGGGGTCTCGCTGCCAAGCCCCGCCCGCTTTCGCATTCTCCTCACCCAGACCTCTCCTCAAGGAGGATAGGGGGAGCGGAGCGACGGTGAGGAGGCAGGTGCTTGGGGCGATGGGCGTCCGGCGGACTCGCTGCCGGTTGAGCCGGCACAGACAGCTCCCTGCGAGGACGCAGTTCCCGCCCGGTCTGAGGCCGTTGGCTTGACTTGCCTGACAGCTTCGCTATGATACCGCGCAGCACTCAGATACAACTCCAGGAGGACCTTTTGAAAGAGTACAGCGCGGAAAAGCTCCGCAATCTAGGCTTCTTCGGCCATGCCAGTTCGGGCAAGACCTCGCTCTGCGAGGCGCTGTTGTTCGCGATGAAGCAGAACACCCGGCTCGGCTCGGTGGCCGAGGGGACATCGCTCCTGGACTACGACGAAGACGAAGTCAGCCGGAAGATTTCAATCAACCTGTCGCTCGGCTACGGCGAGTGGAAGGAGACCCTGGTCACCCTGGTCGATACTCCCGGCTATGCCGACTTCTTCGGCAGTGTCGTCTCAGGCGTGCGGGCGGTCGACAACGGCATCGTGGTGGTCGATGCCTCATCCGGAGTTGAGGTCGGCACCGAGATGGTCTGGCGCCGGCTCGACGAAGCCAGACTTCCCCGCGCAGTCTTCGTCAACAAGCTTGCCAAAGAGCACACGGCGTTCGACACCACGGCCGAGGACCTGCGCAAGGCCTTCGGAACGCGCGTGACGCCGGTCTTCCTGCCCATCGGCAAAGAGGCAGGCTTCAACGGCGTGGTTGACCTGCTGAGCGACAAGGCTTACGCCTACACCAACGGTATCCGCAAGGAAATCCCCGTGCCGGCCGACATGGCCGATGCCATCAGTCAGTGGAAAGAGAAACTGATTGAGGCGGCGGCCGAGGTGGACGAGGCCCTGATGGAGAAGTTCATCGAGGGCGGCACCATCGCCCCGGACGAGATGCGTGCCGCGGTCAGGAAGGGGATCAAGGCCGGCGTGGTCTACCCGCTGGTCGCGGGCGACGCGCTGACCCAGGTCGGCGTGGACGTGCTGCTCGACCTGGCAGTGGACGTGCTGCCCGGCCCGCTCGACATGCCGGCCCTGGCCGCGACCAAACCCGGGACGAACGATGCGATTGAGGTCAAACCGGAAGAAGACGGCCCAGGCTGCGTCCTTGTGTTCAAGACCATTTCCGAGGCCCATGTCGGCGACATGAACCTGGTCCGGGTGTTCCGGGGCAGGCTGGAAGCCGGCGCCGTGGTCATGAACGCCTCCACTGAGCGCGACGAGAAGGTCAATCAGATGTACGTCGTCAAAGGTAAGGAGCGGGTTGAGGTCAACAGGCTCACTGCCGGGATGATCGGCGCGCTGGTAAAGCTGAAGGAGACCCACACCGGCGACACGCTCTGCGACAAGCGTCAGCCGGCCAGGCTGCCGCCGGTCTCGTTCCCGAGGCCATCCATTTCCGTTGCCATCGTGCCGCATACCAAGGGCGACGAAGAGAGGGTTTCGCACGGTCTTGCCCGGCTGCGCGAGGAAGACCCGACCTTCTCCTACGAGTTCAACGCCGAAATCGCTCAGCAGCTCATCAACGGCATGGGCGAACTGCACCTCGACGTGCTGGTTGCCCGGCTGAAGCGCAGGTTCGATGTTACGGTTGACCTGGTCAAGCCGCGCATTCCCTACCGCGAGACGATTACCAAGAAGGCCGAGGCCCAGGGCCGGCACAAGAAGCAGACCGGCGGCCGGGGCCAGTTCGGCGACTGCTGGCTCAGGCTGGAGCCGGTGCCGCGCGGGACCGGTTTCGAGTTCGTCAGCGAGATCAAGGGCGGGTCGATTCCGACCAAATTCATCCCGCCGATTGAGAAGGGCATCGGCGAGACGATGCAGAAGGGCGTGCTGGCCGGCTATCACATGATGGACATTCGGGCGGTCGTTTTCGATGGTTCCTACCACGATGTCGATTCGTCCGACATCGCCTTCAAGCTCGCCGGCTCCCTTGCATTCAGGAACTGCTGCGAGAAGGCCGGGCTCGTGCTGCTGGAGCCGATAGTGAACGTCGAAGTGACGGTCCCCGACCAGTTCACCGGCGACGTGATGGGCGACCTGAACGCCCGGCGCGGCCGCATCATGGGCATGGAGGCGCAGGGGAACCTGCAGGTCATCAAGGCCCAGGCCCCGCAGGCCGAGATGTACAAGTACTCCAACAGCCTCCGCTCGATGACCCAGGGCCGCGGATTCTTCACGACGGATTTCTCCCACTACGAAGAGACTCCGCGCGAGGTCGCGCAGAAGGTCATCGACGAGGCCAAGCGCGAGAAGGAAGCCGCTCAGAAGTAGCACGCCGTCTGGGATGTATCGCGGCCGGGCACAGGCCCGGCCGCTCTTGTTCCGGGTCGCCCGGCGCTCGCTGCCGGCGATGTCGGCCCCGGTTCAAGCACACGACAAAGGAGGTTTGACTGAAGACCCCGGGCGGGTAGACTTTCATCCATGGTCCACGTCCTGGGACGCACCTACGACGCGGTCATTTTCTGGACAGCGCTGCTGGCCGCGTGCTGCGCCATCATCCTGGCTATCCTCGTTCACATCCTGTACAGCCTGCGTCCGGCAACGCGCCGGGCGCGGATGGACGCGACGAGCCGCGAGTTTGTGCGCCGGGACATGGACCGGGTGGCGGAGTACCTGGATGGGCTGGCCCAGTCGGAGCCGGCGGTAAGGCAGCCGTTCGAGCGCGGACTCGCCGCCATGCATGCCTACAACTGGGAGCAGGCCGTCGAGCTGTTCTGGGAGGCGATGCTCCGGGCGCGGGGAGCTGAACTGGTCGCGCTCCTTAACCTGACCGGCGTCTGCCGATACATGCAGGGCCGGCTGAACGACGCCCGGGCCAATTTCGAGCAGGCGCTGCGCCTGGCCGAGCAGTTCCGCGACGAGTCGGGCAAGGCCCCGGCGCTGGGCAATATCGGCGTGGTCTGGCATGACATGGGCGAGCTTGACCGTGCGCTCCACTACAAGGAACAGGCACTAGTCAAGGCGCACGAACTCGGCGACCAGTGGGCCGAGGCTGTTTACCTCGCCAACGTCGGCAACATCTGGCATGACAAGGGCGACCTCGACAAGGCGCTCGAGTTTCACGAGCGGGCATTCCGGCTGTCGCGCGACCTCGGTGACAAGTGGGGTGTAGCGAGCGACCTCGCGAGCATGGCGAGCGTTTACCGCGACAAGGGCGTATTCTGGCAGGCGCTCAAGTACGATAATCAGGCTCTAGCCTTGGCGCGCAATATCGGACACCGCCTGGGCGTGGTGTCGAACCTGAGCGGCATCGCGAGCATCTACCGCTATCAGGGCAGGATCAATGAGGCGCTTAAGTACGACGAAGAAGCGCTGGAGCTGGCGCGCAGGATAGGGTATCAACTGGGCATAGCTACCGACCTTGGGAACATCGGCCTGATTCTCGCCCGCAAGCGGAAGTACGAAGAGGCGGCGCCAAAGCTCGCCGAGGCGCTGCGTATCCTGCTTGCCGCCGGCTCAGCCAACGGTCCGGACCAGCTTGTGGCCGGACTGGTCCGGTGCGAGGACCGGCTTGGCCGCAAGCGGCTGGAAGAGCTGCTCAGGGACGCCGGCCTGGAGGAACGCGAACTCGCCGAACAACTCGACCTGGTCGACCAGATGCGCCGGAGCATGCCGGAGCGCAAGCGGGGCCTGTTCGCCCGAACCGGCTAGCTCGTCCTCGGGCGTCCATCGCGGGCTGCGCCTGCGCCCACTCCTAACCGCTGAACTCTGTCTGCTGCATGCGAACCGCGTGTCCCCAGGTTCTCTGCTTTGGATTCAGCCGTAACAGAAGCGCCCCCCACAGGGCGGGGGCGCTCTGATTGTCCGTTATCCGGTCAGCGGACCGCTGCGAGTTTGCCTGTCAGCGTGGTCGAGCCGGACTCCAGCCGGTAGAAGTAGACCCCGGCCGAGCGCGGTAACTTAAGTGACAGCTCGTTCGGTCCGGATTCACCCTGCGCGGTCGCTTGAGCCACGGTCCGGCCCATCTGGTCGAAGAAGGCGATGTTCACGGTCCCGGGTCGGGCCAGATTGAAGGCGACGTTCGCCGTGCCATTGCGGTAACTGGCCCGGCTGGCTGCCACCGAGCCGTCAAGCGAGCTCGCCTGCGGACCGGGCGTGAACGGCAGCACGACCTTGGAGTACGCCGCGTAGTTGCAGTCGGGTATCGTAACCGACTGCCCCGAGGCGCCGTATCTCGCGCCGTACTCGACGGACAGGAAGTCGATCGTCCCCGTCTTCTTGTCCTTCTTCCGGTCGAGACACGCCACGAAGGCGGTGTCGGTTTGATCAAAATACTGGGCGCCTCCGCTCAGGTCGAATACCAGTTTGTTATTCGGGAACGGGTGGTCCGTGATCTGGCCCTCCAGTGCCCAGTACCGGCGGAAAGTGTAGTACGCCAACGGGGCACTCGGGCTCCCGGCCCCGAACGTGATGCTGATTCGGTCGCGGCAGGGGTGGGTCAGCTTGACCCGTCCCAGCGCGGACGGCGTGTACTTGTACCGGTCGAAGGTGACGTACGCCCAGTTCTGGCTGAGGCCTGCCTTCATGGTCTTGACGGCGTAGTAGGACATCCAGCAGTAGCCGCCGTTGCCCCAGTCCGTACCCCAGGAGTTGACGAGCCGGAACGCGCCGGGGCCGTCGGCCGTCTGCTTGTTATCGTCGTAGCCGACGATGCAGATCGCGTGCCCGCCGCGAGACTTGCCGGTCTTGTTGCGGACCGTGTAAACGGTATCGTATCGCTCGATGTTGTCGAAGTTCGCGTAGACGTTGATCGCGAGGACGCAGGTCGTGTTGGCCGCGAGGACGTACTTGACCTGGTTGATGCCGACATCCGACGTTATGCTCACGCCATAGCTGTCATAGCCACGGTACGTTATGGCGCGCGCGTAAGCGGATTCGGAAGGCCAGGTGACGTAGTCGTTATCACAATACGGAAAGTCGCTCAGCATGCACGCGCCCTGGTCGCAGAGCATTATCTGGGCATCCAATATGCTGGCGCCCCCGTCACGCCCGGCATTGATCTGGTTGTAGATGAACGCCGGACTTATTTGGTGCTCGGGAACGTCAAGGGTCCACGTGGGGTCCTCCCACCCATATCGGCGCTCGATGTACTCGGCGTGGGTCTTGTCGTAGTAGCCGGCCGCCCAGGCGACGCAGGAATTCTGGCTGCCCTGGTCGCCGACCGGCGGCATCTCGGCTGTCATGTCTACTGCGCTGGGCAGGTCCGCGAAGGACACACCGCGCAGGCGCGGACACTGGTCCAGCGTCTTGAACCCCGGCACGGTATGAGGGTCCACGAACAACAGGCCCCCGGCCGGGTGCAGTTTCGGAGCCTCGGACAGGCCTGCTCCTGATACCAGGAACACGACCACTGCCAGACTGACACTCACCTTGAGCTTCATGTTTCCTCCTCTTTTGTGTGCCTTTCGGCACTGCTCATGGTGCCTCGATTTTAGACTTGCAGCGCATCGATGTCAAGCTACGCGCAGACAGAGTGCAACCGGTTCGGCTTCGATTCGCCGCCGGCCGACGTCGTTTGGCTGGCAGGCAACGAGGTCAATACCGATAGTGACTAAGGGATCAAGTGGTACAGTGGTCGAGTGCTCCAGTGGACGGAAGACGCGGGTCGTCGGTTGCAGGCCGTTTGCTCCTGATTCGTGACTGCTCTCACCTGACTGCCAACCCGCGGCGGAGCCGCGCCTGCTTGTGCTTGGGCTCTTTGCTTCGGCTCGGGCGTGGAAAGCCACACCGAGCAACTGCCGCGGGTGAGTTCTGAGACCAGCTCCGGCGAAAGCTCAGGTGGTTCTCGGAGCGGAGCGCGGAGGTCGGAGGAGCGCGGCCGCGGCGAAAAGGCAGAGAAGTGGTTCGATTGGCGCGCGGAACCGGGCGTCGCCGACCGTGCCGGTGACGAACGTGAAGTAGAGAATCGGCAGGAACAGCCAGTAGAGGCCCCGGGTGCGACGCAGGAACAGGCTTCCGAGTCCGAACCAGATGAGCACGAGGTTGAAGAGAGTCGCACCGGCAAGGACCACAAGGATAAACGTCGGTGCGCCGCCGACGCGCACCTTCCATGCGGTCTTGAACGCGTGCGTGACCCTGCCTTTGACGAGCAGGGCGAGGGAGGACTGGAGCAGGTTCGCGCTGCCTGCAGCGGGCGAGGCGCCGGAGTGTATCAGCAGCGGGCCGACGCTGATGGGATTCAGGAAGCTGGCCGCGACGCCGAAGAGCCAGACCGGTGCGGCCAGCGCGGGCCTGGCGAAGAAGTGGCGGCGGGCGACGGCTGAGAGTTTCTGCCACATCGTCGCTTCGTCGGTCGTGTCGATTGGCCCGAATTCCTTCTCGGCCTCGGATTTCATCACGTCGCGGGCCTGGGGAATGGTGATGCCCCTCTGCGAGGCGACGACCGTGGCGGCGTCGTAAAGGTAGATGTTGTGTTCGGAGGCGGTGGAGATGATGTAGCGGCCGGCCTTTCTGCCGTTGCGGATAATCCAGGGAGCGAGGACAACTGAAGTACAGGCCAGGAATAAGGCCGGAGCCATTAGGGATGAGCGATGAGCGACGGACCGCGGGCTGAGGACGCGGTAGACGAGGTAGGCGGCCATGAGGAGCGGGAAGTAGGTGGCTATCGGTCGGGTGAGGATGAGCAGGCCTGAGCAGACTCCTGCTCCGACGAGGTCGACCGCGCGCCCTGACAATCTGTAGCGATTGAGCAGCAGTACGCAGATGAGCAGCAGCGGGGTGAACAGGGGCTCGGATATCAGCTTGGACGAGAGGAAGGCGAGGTTGGGGCTGAGTCCCACGAGCAGCGCGGCGAACGCCGAGGTTCCGTGCCCAAGCTCAAGCTCCAGCGCAAGCCTCCAGGCAAGCCAGACGGTGAGGAGCGAGAGCAGGAGCTGGAGGAAGAGCCCAAGAACGATGAACGATGGACGATGAACGATAAACGGGAGGGTAAGGAGGAGAGGGTAGCCGGGGGTGCGGAAGAGTTCGGGACGGAGCGGAGGAGCCGTGTCGCGGGAGAAGGTGTGCGAAGTCGCGAGGTTGCGGGCAAGGGCAACGTACTCGCGGCTGTCGCCGACTGCTGCGACCGCCTTGGTGTCGAGCGGGGTCCCGGGCAGCAGGATGAACGCGAGCCGGGTCAGGATAGTGAGAACGAACGCGGCTGCGAGCAGACGGCCGGCCGGCTTCATGGCAGGTGGGAGGAGTAATGTGGACTATGGGATGTCGGGCGTGGGACGCGGGTGAAGGCAACGGCCGCGAAGAGGCAGAGGAGCGGCTCGATGGGTACGCGAAACCGGGCTTCACTGACCGGGCCGGTAGTCAGCACGAAGTAGAGTATCGGCAGGAGCAGCCAGAGCAAGTTGCGCGAGCGCCGCAGGGACAACCCGATGACGCAGGAGACCAGCAGCGTGATATGGAACAGGATGGCGTACGTCAGAATGGCGAGTGCCGGCCCGGGTATTCTCGCAACCCGCTCGTTCCATATGAGAGCGATGGCCTGCCCAATCTTGCCGCGGGCCACAAGCTGGATTGTCCGCTGCGCGACGTGCGGGTATCCGGTCGCACCGGCAAGCGGGTCCTGTCCTGAGAAGACACGCAGGACACGGATGCTCAGGGGCATCACGAGCCCGCCGATGCTGCCGGCAGCGTGAATCCTCGCCGCGAGAAGCGGCCGGGCCATGACCTGTTGCCGGCCGACCGTGGCCATCTCTGTCCAGTATAGTGCCTGGTCGTTCTCATCGAGCGGGCCGTAGCGCGCCTGCGCTTCGGCGGCCAGCGATTCGCGGGCCTCGTCTACCGGCATGAGTCTGGCCGCGGCCAGGGTCAGCGCGGCCGAGTACTCGCTGACGTTATAGTCGAACGCGGTCGAGAGGGTGTAGCTGCCGCCGACTCGCCCGTTGCGGATTACCCAGGGAGCGAGGACGACGGAAGTGCAGGCGAGAAGGAGAGCAGAATTCCTGACTCCTGATTGCCAATTCCTAACGAAACCGGAAATGGGGACTGTCCCTTCGCAGAGCCCTGTGCGATTCCCAGGGACCGTCCCCGTTTCCGCTTGCAGTGGGGCAGTCCCCGTTTTGCCCGAGGTACCGAGCCAGAGGATGTAGAGAGCAATGAGTAACGGAAGGAAGACGGCGATAGGGCGGGTGAGGATGAGCAGGCTGCAAGAGACCCCGGCTGCGATGAGCTCCTGCCGGCGGTGAAAGAGACGAAACCGGTTGACCAGGACCAGCGTTACGAGCAACAGGGAGACGAAAAGCATCTCCGTGGTCAGCTTGATGGAGTAGAAGATCAGGTTCGGACTCAGGGCCACGAGCAGCGCGGCAAACGATGCAGTCCCGGGCGCAAGCCCAAGCTCGAGCCCGAGCCGCCACGTCAGCCAGATGATGGCAAGAGCGAGCAGGAGCTGGAGGGCAACAGCAAGAGCGAGGAAAGAGGAATGAGGAGTGAGGAGGGAGGAACCAGGGGTGAGGAGGAGCGGAATGGCCAGAAAGATAGGATAGACGGGTGTGCGCAGGAGGTCGGGTCGGAAGGGCGGGGTCGAATCCTGAGAGAAGGTGCGCCGAAGGACGAGGTTGGTCGCGAGCCGCAGATACTCAGGGGAGTCGCCGGTTGGTTCTGTTACCTTGGTCGCGAACGGCGCAGTAGGGACGAGGAGCAGGCAGAGGCGAAGCGCCAGACCGGCCAGCAGGGCCGCGGCGAGCAGTCGGCTAGCTGATTTCATACCAGGGCCGCCGCACGCGGTTGCGCACGACAAGTCCGAGTATGATACCTGCGGCAAAACCGCCGATGTGCGCGAAGTAGGCTACGCCGCCCGTGCCCGGGACCGAGCCGCAGCCGTTCAGCACCTGGATGAGTATCCAGAATCCCAAGAGGAGCGGCGCCGGCAGGTAGATGAGGCGGATGAAGAAGAATATCGGCACTAGGGTCAGGACGCGGGCGCGCGGGAAGAGCACGAAGTACGCACCCATGACTCCGGATATGGCACCCGAAGCGCCGATAGTCGGGATCGACGAGCCGGGCATGAAGACAATCTGCAGCAGGCTGCCGACCAGTCCGGTGAAAAGGTAGACCAACAGGAACCAGAAGTGGCCGAACGCATCCTCGATGTTGTCGCCGAATATCCAGAGATAGAGCATGTTGCCAATGATGTGGAAGAACCCGCCGTGCAGGAACATCGAGGTAAACAGAGTCCAGAGATTGCGGCCGGCAACGATCTCCTTCGGCACCATGCCATAGGTGCGGACGAGGAGCTCGCCGGTCTGCGGGTCCTGGTAATCGGTCAGCATCTGGTAGATGAAAACGCCGACACAGGCGGCCATCAACCCCCAGGAGACAAGGGGCCGTTTCTCGGAGCGGATGTCGTCGCGGAGGGGGATCACCGCAACTCCGAACGCCGAGCGCCGAGGTCCGAAGTCCGGACACCGGACTCCCTTTCGACGAGCACGACAGCCATGGCCGCGATGCTCTTGCGCTTCAGCGCCAGTTGCGTGCCTTCGGTGGTCTTGGCCTTGAGGCCGATGCGGCCGGGAGAGACGTTCAGGATGCCAGCAATCTCGTTCCGCATGCTGGAGTAGTAAGGCTGGAGCCTGGGCTTGTCACAGACCAGAGTGCAGTCGGCGTTCACGACTTGATAGCCCTGCGTTTTCACCATCGCGTATGCTCCTGCGAGCAGCGGGCCGCTCGCGGCGTCCTTCCACTTCGGGTCGGTGTCGGGAAAGAGCGCGCCGATGTCGGGCAGTGCGAGAGAGCCGAGCAGGGCATCGGTCAGGGCGTGGAGAAGAACGTCTGCGTCCGAGTGGCCGGCAAGGCCGAGCCGGGACGGAATACGGACGCCCCCGAGCATCAGCGTCCGACCCGATACAAGAGCATGTGCGTCAAACCCGAAGCCGATGCGGAACGGCGAATGGCCGGAGCCAGTTCGGGTCGAACGCCGGGTTGCCACGGGATTCAAGTGACCAGATTGTAGCAGTCACACAGGGGGAATCAAGGCGAGCGGCGCTGGAAGTGGTCAACTGTTCCAGTGGTCCAGTGCAGGAGTCGGGGCAGGCACTTGAGCACTTGTGCACTGGAGCACTCGGGCACTCCGCCTGCGTTGACACTCGCACGAGTCTCGCTATGATTGCACCGTGATAAATGTGACCGTAAGTGGCGAAGTCCGGCAACTTGAGCCGGGTGTGGCGGTCGGAAATGTCCTCGCCGACCCAAACGCCGTCGCGGCCCGGGTTGACGGACGGCTGGTTGACCTGACCTTCCGTCTGGAATGCGATGCGAAGGTCGAGCCCGTGAGGTTCGACTCGGAAGAAGGGCGCGACGTATACTGGCACTCCGCTTCGCACCTGATGGCGCAGGCGGTCAAGCAACTCTATCCCGACGCCAAAGTCACCATCGGCCCGGCCGTTCCCGAAGGTTTCTATTACGATTTCGACGTGGAGAAGCCGTTCACTGAGGCCGACCTCGCCAAGATTGAAGAGCGGATGTACGAACTCGCGAAGCAGCGGATTCCCATCGTCCACAAGTTCCTCCCGCGCAAGGAAGCAGAGGAGTTGTTCGGTGCCCGGGGCGAGAAGTACAAGCTCGAGCTGATTGAGGGCATACCCGACGAGACCATCTCGGTCTATGAGCAGGGAGATTTCGTCGACCTGTGCCGGGGCCCGCACGTTACCAGTACCGGCAAGGTTAAGGCGGTGAAACTCCTCTCGGTGGCGGGAGCGTATTGGCATGCCGATGAGAAGAACCGGATGCTCTCGCGCGTCTACGGCATTGCCTTCCCCTCAAAGGAACTGCTCAAGGAGTACCTGGACCGGCTGGAAGAGGCGAAGCGCCGTGACCACCGGAAGCTCGGTCCGGCACTCGACCTGTTCAGCTTCCACGAGGAGGCCGGAGCCGGACTTGCGTTCTGGCATCCCAAGGGCGCGACCGTTCGACGCCTGATACAGCAGTACTGGGAAAAGGAGCATCTCGCCGCCGGGTACCAGCTCGTTCTGACCCCGCACATCGCCCGCGCCGGACTATGGCAGACGTCAGGCCACCTCGACTACTATGCCGAGAACATGTACCTGATGGAAGTCGAGAAAGAGCAGTACGTCCTGAAGCCGATGAACTGCCCGGGGCACATGCTCATCTACCGGACCAAGGTGCATTCGTACCGCGACCTGCCGCTCAGAATGGGCGAGTGGGGGACGGTCTATCGCCGCGAAAGGTCGGGCGTGCTGCACGGCATGATGCGTGTCCGCGGGTTCACCCAGGATGACGCTCACATTTTCTGTACCCCGGAGCAGGTCGAGGACGAGGTCTTCGGCGTGGTCAGCCTTTCGGTCAAGATGCTCCGGGCCTTCGGCTTCGAGAAGTTCAAGGTCGATCTGTCGGTCCGCGACCCGCAGCACTGCGATAAGTACCTTGGTACCAATGAGCAGTGGGACCTGGGTGAGCAGTCGCTCGTCCGTGCCCTCGAGCGGACCGGCCTGCCGTACAAGCGGGCTGAGGGCGAGGCCGTCTTCTACGGTCCCAAGATCGACATCAAACTGCTCGACTCGCTCGGCCGTGAGTGGCAGTGCCCGACCTGTCAGTTCGACTTCAACGAAGGCGTGCGGTTCGACCTCAACTACATGGGGCAAGACGGGCAGCACCACCCGGTGTACTTGGTCCACCGCACTGTTCTCGGCGGCATCGAGCGTTTCATGGGGATACTGGTCGAGCACTTTGCCGGTGCCTTTCCGATCTGGCTCGCGCCGGTTCAGGCTCGCGTGCTGCCGGTGACCGACGCCGAGAACGGCTACGCGCAGGAGGTAGTGCAGAAGTTGCGGGCCGCCGGGATAAGAGTTGAAATCGACCAGAAGTCTGATAAGATAAGCCAGAAAGTCAGTGAAGCCGAACGCCAGAAGATCCCCTGCATGCTCGTAGTCGGCGGCCGCGAGGCCGCACAGGGCACCGTGTCGGTTCGCCGGCACGGCAAGGGGAACGTCGGCGCGGTTACGTTCGAGGCAGCGCTGGCTCAAATTAAGGAGGAGAACAACGTACCCGGGTAGAGTTGCTCGCGACGCTTTCAAAGACAGGCCAAGAGTAAACGAACAGATACGCGTACCTTATGTCAAGGTCATCGGCTCCGACAAGAAACTCGTCGGCATCCTGCCGACCCGCGACGCCGTCGGCCTGGCGCGGCGGCAGGGCCTTGACCTTGTCGTCCTCGTACCGAACGAAGAGCCGCCGGTCTGCGGCATCGTCGACTTCGGCAAATACCTGTACGAACAGAAGGTCAGGCTGCGCGAATCCAAAAAGAAGCAGCACGCGACCGAAGTCAGGGAAATGCGCATGAAGATGAAGATCGGGCCGGGCGACTACGAGGTCAAGATCAAAAAGATGCGCGAGTTCCTGGCCGAGAAGGACCGCATCCGGGTAACCTTGTTCGTCCGCGGCCGCGAAATTGTCCACGCCGACCTCGGCATGAAACTGATGGCCCGGCTCAGCCAGGACCTGGCCGACGTCGCCCGCGTCGAGGGCCAGCCGCGACTCCAGACCGAAGGCAGGAAATCAATACAGATGATGTTGGTGCCAAAATGAAGCAGAAAACCAAGACCCTCAGTTCGCTGAAGAAGCGCATCAAACGCAGCGCCGGCGGCAAGTTCATCCACGGTCGCTGCGGCAGGAATCACAACAACGGGTCCAAGAGCAAGCGGAGAAAGCGCGGCTTGCGCGTGCCGGCAGTGTGCGAAGGCAGACTGGGCGAGCGGATGAGCGAGCTTGTGCCCTACAAGTAAGGAGACCAGATGCCGAGAGTGAAGAACGGTCCGTACACCAGGCAGCGCCGCAAGAAATGGCTGCGCGATGCCAAAGGCTACTGGGGCGGCAGGTCCAGGCTCTACACAACCGCGCGCCAAGCAGTCATCCACGCCGGCACCTCGGCGTACAAGGAGCGCCGGCGCAAGAAACGTACGTTCCGTTCGCTGGCGATCATTCGGCTGGGCGCCGCGCTCAAGCCGCTCGAGATAAGCTACTCGAAGTTCATCCACGGCCTCAACCTCGCCGGCATCACCATGGATCGGTTCGTCCTGTCCGAGATGGCTATCCACCAGCCCGAGGACTTCGCCCAGATCGTCGCGATGTCCAAAGAAGCGCTGGCCACCGAGGCAGCGGCCAGGGCCAAGGCCTAGATAGAGACCCTTAGCATACGCGGGCGCGTCGAAGACGCGCCCGCAGCCTATTCGGCTGTCACGACTACGCCGGAACCGGACCCGAACCGCAGTCGCTCGCTCAGCCGAACTCCCTGTGCGCGTTCACCCCGGCCGGAAATCGACGCGGACCGTCGCCCTGAGCGAGCGAAGCGAGTCG
>DDXO01000011.1 GCA_002347155.1 Caldifarciminota bacterium UBA2258 | reverse complement strand
GCGGGTCTCTGACCCGCCCCTGCTCTTTGCGCCGTCCCCAGAAAGGTGCCTGGCGTCGACCCGACAAGCCTTCGCGCGTGGACGACCAAGTTGTTTGACCGCGGCCGCCTCGTGAGTAGAATCCTCGGGCATCCAACTGGTGCTGCTGCCGCCATGCCAGAATTCCCGAACCGTCACCGCCTTCGCCCCGCGTTGATACTGCTCGGCGCGCTTTTCTGCGTCGCGGGATTCGCGTTCATGTCACTCCAGGTAAGAGGTTGGATGCACGACGACGCGTTCATTTCGTTTCGGTATGCCGAGAACCTGGTCAGGGGATACGGCCTTGTCTACAACCCGGGCGCCCGGGTCGAAGGCTACACGAACTTCCTCTGGACTCTGCTGCTCGCCTTCTTCCGGCTGGTCGGCCTGAACACCGTGACTGCGTCGCTGGTCCTCGGCCAGTTGGCGGGCGCGGCGGCGCTTGCCGCAACCGGGTACGCTGCCTGGCGCAACCGCTCAGGTGAATCCGGCGCGGCCGCCCTGATGCCCATGGCGCTGCTGGCCTCGCTTGGGGTGTTCGCGGCCTGGGGCCTGAGCGGGATGGAGGTTATGCTCCTGTCGCTCCTGTTCGTCTTGTCATTCCTGCTCTTTGAGACCGCAGCGGCGAATCCGTCGCCTGTCTCATCTCCGCTTCTCGCCGGCTCGGTCCTGGCACTCGCCGCCATGACCCGGCCCGAAGGGCTGCTGGCTGCCGCGGTCCTGCTCATGATGGCTTTGACCTGCCCGGATCGGCAACGGCGCGGCCGGAACGCGCTCCTGCTGCTGGCCGGCCTTGCCCTGTCCTATCTACCTTACTATGTCTGGCGCTACGCCTACTACGGCTACCCTCTGCCCAACACGTATTACGCCAAGGTCGGCTTCTCCTCGGCCCAGCTTGCGCGCGGACTCCGGTACCTGTACTGGTTCGCTTTGCCCCACGTGCCACTTCTCTTGTTCGCGGCCACCGGTGCCATTGCCAGATGGCGGCAGTTGCTGCTGCGGGCGGCGGCGGTTTTTGTCCTTGCGTCCGCAGTCTATGTGGCCGCTGTGGGCGGCGACCACGCGCCTGCGTTCCGCTTCATCGCGCCGGTCACGCCTTTCATCTGCCTGCTCGCAGCTGCCGGCATCGAGACGGTGGTTTCCGTGCTGCGCAGAAAGGCAGTCCGCGTGACTGCGTCGGTCCTGTTGACCGCGGCACTCGTCGCGTTCAATCTCCTGGCGAGCTTCCGGTCGCCGCTGGTTTTCCGCGCGGTTGCGAGCGACAATGTCGCGTACCTGGGCCGGCTTGCCGGCGAGTTGCTGGCCAGGGAGGCCCGTCCCGGAGCAGTCATTGCCACCAACACGGCCGGCACGATTCCCTACTACTCCGGGCTTGAGACAATCGACATGCTGGGGCTGAACGACGTGCACATTGCACACCTGAAACTGCCGATGGGCAGGGGTCTGGCCGGACACGAGAAGTGGGACGCGGAGTACATCCTCGCCCAGCGCCCGGACTACATCCAGTTCGGCTCTGCCACCGGCAACAGCCAGCCGTGTTTTCGGGGCGATTCGGCAATCTGGCAACTGCCTGAATTCCGGCAGCTCTACCGTCTGAGAATCTACCGTCTGGTCGAAGGCAAGTGGCTGCTCGGGCTGTACGAACTTAAGACCACCGCCGCCCCGGACGAGTGATTACGCTGCCCGGTCCGGCGACGACCGCCTCCCGGAATGACGAGGCCGTCATACCCGCCCTGTCATAGAACACGGGCCCGTGAGCGGGCGAGACCGTGCCGGAGAGATTCTGCCGGATAGTCCTCCACAGTCCCTGGGAGAGAATCTGCCGGAGAATCCGCCGATGAGCCCGGGATGGAGTTTCCACAAGAATGTGCCGAACAACCGGAGAGAGTGCTGGCCGGACTCTCTGCCGTTGAGCTGGGGACGGAACCTGCCGGAGAACGGGGCGAAGAGTCCTCCAATGACTCTGCCGGGTAGCAGAAGAGAGTTTCTGCCGGAGAACTTGGGGAGGAGCTCGGAAGAAAGCTTTCCGGAGAATCTGCCGGGGAATCGGGGAGAGAATCCGGCCAGTGCAGGGGTGCATTTCGTCAGTTACGAACTAACCGTATGCCGCACAGTCACTTGCGCTGCTTTGCGACCCTGTGACTCAGCCTGCAGAGCTGTAGAATCCGCTGCGGTGCCGGGCACCAGCAGCACACACTTCCGTGCCAGCGCGAGTCTGTCTATATGTAGTGGTCAGGCTGTTTCTGACCACAATTCCGCCGTCCAGTCCACGGCCCAGGGGCCGCCTGGGGGGTAGCTTCTGCCGAAGCAGCGCGAGATGCGACAAAGCTAACAACTGCGCGTACTTCGACTTGAGCATCGAGTCGAACAACACCGCGAACATCTGCCGGAACAGCGACGGGTACGACGCAGGATTCAGGTTGAGGTTGAGGTTGAGGTTCAGGTCGGAACACGGGTTGAGGTCCAGCTCAGGACACAGCTTGCGACACACCTGCCGACACATCTCGCCACACAGCTCGCGACACGTCTGCGGGTACTTCCTGATGAACGACGAATGGTACTTCGCGAGACCAAACGCCGCGCGCAATGAATGACCAAGGCTTGGGTCAAGGTTGACATTCAGCGCACGATTCAGTTGACGATACAGCGCGCGACGCAGCTTGGGACGCAGTTGACGATGCGTTTGCCGGTACTTCCCGAAGAACGATGCGAGTCACATTGACCGACCGAATCAAGGGCAGAGGTTGAGGCTGAGGCTAAGGTCGAGGTAGAGGCTAAGGTCGAGGTTGAGGGGCGAACGTCCATACATCATCCGTGGTTCACCTCGGGAATCTGTGTCATCTGCGGAATCTGCGGATGGGCCTGGGAGACGACCCGAGATGAGCTCGCTTCGGTCGCGCCTTCCACGCCATCCTTCCGCGAATCGAGAGAGAACAGACGGGCCGTTCTCCTGCTCAGTCGGGAATCAGCGGTGCTGCAGGCGTGACTCGACCGCCCTGAGTGCGTCGCGGATTGCCTGTTGTCCCGGTTCGAGCGCAGCGGCCCGGGATAGATACTCGCGTGCCTGCACGAGGCTGTCCATGCTCATGTACACCAGTCCGAGCATGTAGGTTGTCTGGTCATCGTGCGGGTCTGCGGCCAGTGCCTCACGGCAGAGGGCGATTGCGCGCGTGAAGTCGCGGCGGGCGGCGGCCAGTCGCACTGCCGCACGCCGGACCAGGACCTGGGACGCGGGTGAGGTCGCGTTCATCTGCAGTTGCCTGAACTCGGCTTCGGCCTCATCGAGCCGGCCGGAACCGGCCAGAGCATTGACCAGAGCGTAGCGCGCGTCGTGCGCGTGCGGATCCACCGCCAGCGCGCGGCGCAGCGCGACGACGGCAGGCCCCACCTTGCGCTGGTCGAGGTAGGCCTGCCCTTCCTGAGTCCAGGCTTGAACCGAGTAGGCCTGCCGCTTGACCGGTATCAGGTTTGAGCAGACGTAGACCGCCAGCAATATGGCTACGCCGGGTGCGGCACGCGAAGTCCGTCGCTGGCGGAGAGCGTCAACTATCTCGCTCAGCCCGACTCCGGCGAACATCAGCAGGAACGGAATGACCGGCGCCCGCAGACGCGAGAGGACACAAAAGAGCAGGGCGGAGACAAGGTAGGGAGGAATGAAGAGGTAGGCGGGCAGCGCCTGGCGGCGCTTCGACCATGCCCAGAACATTCCGGGCAGCGCAAGCGCAAGCACAAGCCCGAAGTTGAGGAAGGCAAGGCGGAGCGGGAGTGAAGCTGCGCGCGCGGTTTCCGGGTAGTAGTTGTTGGGTACCTCGTAGTTGCTGATGAAGAGCAGGAGCTTGCGGCCGAGGAGTTGGAGGTATCCGCCCGGCTGGTGCGTGATGAAGTCAATACCCCGGCGGGTCCAATAGCCCGAGGCCGCAGACCAGCTCACCTGACGGCCATTGATGGTGCGGCTGACGCGCTTGAGACGGGCATGCGAGAAACCGGCGCCGCCTTCGAGTTCACCGGTATGCTGCCACGTGCCGTCGGCCGAAGGGTTGTTCCCGTAGTAGAAATTGAGGCCGCTGTCGGCGGTGAACAGCACCAGGTCGCGGCCGACGAGGTAATTTCTTATCGGCACTGACGCGATGACCAGGAGCGCGGCGGCCGCGAGCGCAGCCGGCGCGGCACGCGGAACTCCGGATGACGGACTGCGGACGCTCGCAGCCGGACCGGAGACGATGAATGAGCGACGATAAACGAGCCAGACGACGATGAACGGCAGGACGAGCAGGAGTTCCGGACGTGAGGTGAAGAGCAGGCCGAAGCAGACGCCGGCCACAGTCCACAGCCAGATTCGCCTGCCGGCAATGAGTATCAGCCACACAAAGAGCAGGCTGAGCAGGATGGTAGGCTCTACGTGCAGCAACGTCCCGGTGTAGAACACGAGGATGCCGGTCAGGGCAAAACCGAAGGATGCGAAGACCGCCGGTCGGCGGCCGAAGATGCGGCGCGTCGTGTCGTACAGCAGGAAGCAGGAAACGGTGCTGGACAGAGTCTGGATAATCTGCACCGCGAGGACGTGCCGGCCGAAGATGGCGTAGACCAGCGCGAGGAAGTACGGGTAGAACGGCCGCAGGAAGAAGACGTCCGAGCCCCAGAAGTTGCCCGAGATAATTTCGACTGCCCACTGGTGATAGTAGTACGAGTCAACGTACACCGGACTTATTGTCGAGAACGGCTGGTCCCGCATGCTGAGGACGAACCAGAGGCGGATGAGGAACGTGAGCGCGAGTGCCGGGAACAGCCACCTGTGGCTGTCGCGGCGCGGGGTCTCTTTTCTCCGGCTGGGGCGCGGTTTCTTGCTCATTGCGGTCTTGACATTGGGGTCTGCGGCCGTTGCTGCAGGCGCGCTTCGACCGCCTTCAGCGCATCGCGGGCGGCGTCCTGTCCGGGGTCGAGCGCGAGTGTGCGGGTGAGTTGCTCGTGTGCCTGAACGAGGCTATCTATGCTGACGTAGACGAGGCCGAGCAGGTAGTGCGCCTCGGCGTTGTCCGGGTACTCGGCAAGGTCCTGTCGGTAGAGCGCGATGGCCTGCGTGAAGTCGCGGCGGGCGATGGCGATGCGGGCCGCAGCGAGGCGGACCAGGGCGCGTCCCTCGACTGACGAAGTGCCGGACTTCGCCAGTTGCTCGAATTCAGCCTCGGCCTGCTCGACCCTGCCGGAGCCGGCCAGGGCCATGACCAGGCTGTAGCGGGCGGCATACGCGTTGGGCTGGACCGCGAGGGCGCGGTTGAGTGCTTCGATTGCAGGGCCGACCTGGCGTTCGCTGAGCCAGATATTGCCTGCCTGAGTCCATGCCTGAGCCGAGTAGGTCCGGCGCTGGACCGGAATCAGGACCGAGACGGCGCAGGCCACGGCGGCAATGGCGATACCGGCGAATGCGTGCGTGACTCGGCGCTGTCGCAAAGAGCCGACTATCTCGCTCAGCCCGAATCCCGCGAACATCAGGAGGAAGGGGAGAACCGGCGCTCGCAGTCGCGAGAGAACGTAGAAGAGCAGCGCGGACACGAGGTATGCGGCGACGAAGAGATAGGCGGGCAGTGCCCGGGCGCGCCGCGGCCACGCCCAGAACATCCCGGGCAGCGCAAGCGCAAGCACAAGCCCGAAGCTGAGGAATGCAAGGCGGAGCGGGAGTGAGGCAGCGCGGGCGGTTTCGGGGTAGTAGTCGTTGGGCACTTCGTAGTTGCTGAGGAAGAGAAGGAGCTTGCGACCAAGGAGCTGGACATACCTGCCGGGCTGATGCGTTATGAAGCCGATGCCTCGTCTGGTCCAGTAGGACGAAGCCGCAGACCAGCTCACCTGGCGGCCGTCAATGGTGCGGCTGATGCGTTTGAGGCGTTCGTGCGAGAAGCCGGGGCCGCGTTCGAGTTCCGATGTGGGCTGCCAGGTGCCGTCCGCGGCCGGGTTGTTGCCGTAGTAGAAGTTGATGCCGGAATGGGCGGTGAAGAGCACCGGGTCGCGAGCGACGATGTAGTTCCGTATCGGCACGAGGGCAACAACGACCAGCGCAGCGACCGTCATGGCAGCGAGGTTGTATCGATGAACGGGTGGCCTGTGCCGGAGCCACGCGAGCAAGAACGGCAGCAGTGGCAGCACTTCCGGGCGGCAGATAACAAGCAGGCCGAAGCAGACGCCCGCCGCAATCCAGAACCAGATACGCTGTGCAGCAACGAGAACAAGCCAGAGAAACAGGAGGCTCAGGAAAACGGTGAGCTCGACGTAGAGGAGTGTTCCGGTGTAGAACACGAGGATGCCGGTCAGGGCGAAGCCGAACGATGCGAAGACCGCCGGTCGGCGGCCGAAGATGCGGCGCGTCGCGTCGTACAACAGCAAGCAGGAGGCGGTTGCCAAGATAGTCTGGACCATCTGCACCGCGAGGACGTGCCGGCCGAAGACGGCGTAGACAAGTGCGAGCAGGTACGGGTAGAGCGGCCGCAGGAAGAACACGTCCGAGCCCCAGAAGTTCCCCGAGATAACATCTATTGCCCATCTGTGGTAGTAGTAGGAATCGAGCATCTGCGGCCCCACCGTTGAGAAGGGGTTGCCGCGCATGCCGAGGATGAACCAAAGGCGGATGAGGAACGTGAGCGCGAGTGCCACTAACAGCCATGTCGAGCTGTCGTGCCCAGTTCTCTCAGTTGCCTGGCTGGAGTGCCTCTTCTTGGGCATTGGCTGCGTGAGTATAGGAAGCGCCTCCCTTCCGGTCAAGGCCGCTGCCCTGCCTGCGGGGCGTGCCGGCACCGTCCCGGTCCTGACAGCTTCCGGACTTCCCGGTCTTGATG
>DDXO01000073.1 GCA_002347155.1 Caldifarciminota bacterium UBA2258 | reverse complement strand
CACATGAAACAGCGAGGAACCGAGTTTTCTCCCCTGCCTGAGACAGAACCGATGCCCACGTGGCGCGTTCGGGCAGAATGAAGCGAACGCCGCGTGAGTATTCATCTCGTCACGATTGTAGCGGGCGGTTGTTAGCCGGTTATAAGGACGTTGTCAGGTGGAGGTTAACCGCCGCTGCCGCCACACTGTCTGGCTGGCCGCTGACGCAATCAGGAAGCGGGCAGAGTGACTCTGAAGGTAGTGCCGACGCCGGGGGTGCTGCGGACCGAAACCTCACCGCCGTGCAGGAGTACGATGTGCTTGACGATCGAGAGACCGAGGCCGGTGCCGCCAAGCTGACGGGAGCGACCTTTGTCCACAACGTAGAACCGCTCGAATATCCGCGGCAGGTGCTCGGGCGCGATGCCCGGACCGGTGTCCCGAACTTCGATGACAGCACGCCCGGCTTCAGACGCGTCAGGCCCGACGCCGGAGTCACGGCGCAGGGTCACTTCAATCTCGCCCTTCTCGGTGTACTTGATGGCGTTGTCGAGGAGGTTGGTGAAGACCTGCTCCAGCTTGAACCGGTCGGCACGGGCTGTTCCGGTCCAGGCTGAGGCAGAGAGCTTCGGCGTAAGGCCCTTATCGTGCGCGGCCTTATCGAAGAGCTTGAGCATCTGCTCCACGACTTCCTTCGGGTCAACGTCCTCAAGTTGGAGTTCGGTTCCGCGTTCCTCAAGCTCGGATAGCGTCAGCAGGTCCTGCACCAGGCTGACCAGCCGGTCGGTGTTGCGGATGATGGTATCGAGGTAGGGCCGGTTGCCATCGTCGACCGTAGCCTCCATCGTCTCCGCAAAGCCCTTGATGGCAGTGAGCGGCGTGCGGAGTTCGTGGGACACGTTCTGAACGAAGTCCCGCTTCATCTGCGCGGAACGGGTGACCTCGGAGTTGTCGTGGAGAGTGAGCACAACCTGGCGGGCCGCCGGCAGGTAGTTGGCGCTGCAGGCGAAGACCCGGCTGGTGAGCTCGAACTCCCGGACCGCGGTCGGATTGTCTCCGGTCACGGAACGGACCAATTCGACGAAGTCGGGTTCCCTTATGACCTCCCAGTAGTACCGGCCATCGGCTTTGGACTCACCGACGAGTCTCCGGAAACTGGCGTTAGTGAGTACAAGCCGGCCGGAGCTGTCCACGACGGCAAGCCCTTCCTGCATCGAACCGACGATTGCGTTCAGCGCCTCGCGTTGCTGCCGGAGTTCATCAACGAGCGTCTTGGTACTGAAGACCATTGCGTTGAAGTCGTCGCCCAACTGGCGGACCCGGCCGCGTCTTCCCAGCATGACGCGGACGTCAAAATCACCGGCGCTCAGCTGACGAAACGCAGCGGTCAATTCGCTGATGGGTCGCACCGTGCCCCGGGCGATCAGGTACGACACGACCGCGGCGGCGACGATCGCGAAAACTGCCGCCGACCACACGAGCCCGCCCCGACCGGTGCCATGCGCGGCAACCAGGCCGACGAGAAGCAGCACGACGACAATCGCCAACTGGATGGCGAACAGCCGGAGCAGGATGTAGCGCTTCAATCCAGGAGCCCGGATGGGAGGTTACCACCAAGGCACAAAGACACCAAGGGTTCCGGACCCACTTCCAGCATTTGGCCTCGGATGATTCTTAGTGACCTGGTGTCTTGGTGGTTCAAGTTCGGTTCTGGGCTCAATCGCGGAGCTTGTAGCCGACGCCGCGCACGTTTTCGATGAGGCTGCCGGCCTTGCCCAGTTTCTTTCGCAGGTTGGTGATGTGAACGTCGATGGTCCGGTCGAGCACGGATTTCTCGTCGCCCCAGAGCCGGCTCAGGATTTCGTCGCGGCTGAATACCCAACCGCGCCGCTCCGCGAGAATCCGGAGGAGCTTGAACTCGGTAGTAGTCAGGTCGAGCTTCCGGCCCCGGACCGCGACCTCGTACCGGTTCAGGTCCATCACGACCCCGTCCGCCAGTTCGACCGTTTCGCCGGGCTCCTCGCGTCCGTGGCGACGGAGGATGGCTTTGACGCGGGCGACCAGCTCTTTGGGTGAGAAGGGCTTGGTGATGTAGTCGTCCGCGCCGATTTCCAGTCCCAGCACCCGGTCGAGTTCATCGCCGCGTGCGGTCAGCATGACGACCGGCACGTGCGTCGTGCGGCTGTCCTGCTTCAGGTCCTTGCAGATGTCGATACCATCGGCGTCGGGCAGCATCAGGTCGAGGATGACCAGGTCGGGTACGCTTGAGGCGAGCGACCTCTGGAAGCCGCCGGCGTCCTTGAAGGTGCGAACCGCGAACCCCGCTTTGCTCAGGTGGAGCGAAACGAGTTCGAGGATGTCGGGTTCGTCGTCAACGACCGCTACGAGGCGACTCAACTACCGGTGGCCTGAGGTCCGCCGGCGCCGTGCTTGATTGACTCGCCGGTGGCGATGTAGATTACGTCCTCGGCGATGTTGGTGGCGAGGTCGGCGATGCGCTCGAGGTTGAGCGAGACCATGAGCAGCTTGAGGGCACGCTCAATCGTATTCGGGTCGCGGGTCATGCAGACCAGGAGCTCGTCCTTTATCTTCCGGTTCAGCTCGTCGACCACCGAATCCCGTGCGCAGACCGAGCGGGCGAGTTCGGCGTCGCCCCGGGTGAAGGCGTCGAGCGCGTCCTTGAGCATGGCGATGGATTGGTCGGCCATCTTCGGGATATCGACCAGCGGTTTGACCGGGGGACGCGCCATCAGGAACAGGGCCGCCCCGGCGATGTTCTCGGCGTGGTCGCCGAGCCGCTCGAGGTCGTTGTTGAGCTTGATGATCATGGCGATGGTCCGCAGGTTGGAGGCCTCGGGTTGATAGAGGGCAATGAGGTTGATGGCGGAATCCTCGTTCTCAATCTCCATCCGGTTGACGCGGGCCTCGTCCGGGCCGGCGACCTGCTCGGCGAGGGCCTGGTCCTTGTTCACCAGCGC
This sequence comes from Caldifarciminota bacterium UBA2258, assembly GCA_002347155.1. GTDB lineage: Bacteria > Hydrothermota > Tepidihabitantia > Tepidihabitantales > Tepidihabitantaceae > UBA2258. The sequence goes on along the minus strand of DDXO01000073.1, from coordinate 323 downwards.
CTTGATGCTGTTCTCGATCATCTCTTCAACGATGCCGGCCATCGTGATGAGTTGCCGCTTCAGCCCGGCGATTTTGTCTTCAAGTACGGTAGGCAAATCAGCGTTCCTCAGAGGACCTCCCAGATTATGCGCATTTCCTTGACAGATTCAAGCGGAACATTGCGGCACAGCGGTCATCCGAACTTGCCGGTCAGGAAGTCCTCGGTGCGCTTGTCCTTCGGCTTGGTGAAGATGTTCTCGGTGCGGCCGAACTCAACCAGTTCCCCCAGCATCAGGAATGCGCACCAATCCGACACTCGGGCCGCCTGCTGCATGTTGTGGGT
>DDXO01000075.1 GCA_002347155.1 Caldifarciminota bacterium UBA2258 | reverse complement strand
GGACAACGGCGGGTTCGTGCTCGGCCCGGTCAGTGCCGGCCCGAGTCTTCTTGTCGCCAGCCACATCGCGTTCGAGCCCGAGACAGTCGAAGTCGATGTGCCGGTGAACGGCGTAGCGCCGGTGGACTTCCGGCTGCGGCCCAAGGTCATACCGGTGCCGGGCGTGAGCGTGAAGTCCAGGCGCGAGCGCGGGGAGCAGGTCACCGTCCGCGAGATTACCTCGGAGCAGTTGTCGCGCAACGCGGGCGGGTTCGTGCAGGACCCGGTGCGGTCGCTTTCCTTCCTGCCCGGGGTCGCGCCGAGCGCGCGGGGCGAGTGGAGCGGAACCTATGCGGTGCGGGGAGGGGAGACCGACGAGAGTTCGGTCTGGTTCGGCGACGTCGAGCTGCTCTGGCCCTACCACCTGCTCGGCTTCTCGTCGGTGCTGAACCCGGATATCGTGGACAAGATATCGTTCTATCCGAGCGTGTTCCCTTCGCGCTACGGTGGCGCGCTTTCCAGCATCGCCGTGGTGCAGCCGAAGCAACTGGAGCGCGGCGAGGGGTTCTGGGCTTATGACCCGATGAACATGAAGGCGGCCTACGTCGGCAAACTCGGTGACATCGATTTCCTTGCATCGTATCGCCGGACGTTCTACTACGTGCTGTTCGGGCCGATGGGCGCGGGTTCGTACAGCCGCCCGTCCTATTCCGATTTCACCGGGCAGTGTGCAGTACCGCTGTCTCCGAAACACCGGCTCCGGCTGACGATGGTGAACGGCTCGGACCACATCGTCTCGACCCTGCTCGGGGTGGAAGAGGAGATGGACGAGTCCGGCACGTCGCTCGCCGGGAGCATCGAGTCAGACCTCGGCAAGCTGAAGACCAACCTGACCCTGTACTCGAGCACGCACGACTTCAACCTGACGCCATCCGCATGGTGGGGCACTGCCGTGACGCGGCAGACCGAATTGGGCCTGCGCCTGAATGCTACCGGCGCGCTTTCGGACAAGGCCGAAATCGACTGGGGCTTTGAAATCGGACGGGCCGGGTTCGCAGGCAACCTCCTGACCCCACGGGTTCTCGAACGCGCGGACAACACGTGGGCTTTGTACGTGGCGCTTAACCTGAGGCCGGTGAGGCAACTGGGGCTCGACTTCGGGCTCAGGTATGAGGACGTGCGCTGGGCTTTGGACAAGGTCATGCAGCCGCGGGCAGTGGCCAGCCTGTTCCTGACCGACGCTGTCACGTTCAAGGCCGGGTATCGCCGGCTCTACCAGCACTCCTACAGCTTCCTGCGCAACTCCTGTGCCTCATTCGTGTTCGACCAGCAGTACGACGACTACAAGCTGTTCGAGCTCGGCGCGCTCGGGGCCAAGCAGGCCGACCACTACTCAGTCGCGAGCGAATTCAAGCTGGCCCGTAACACGCGGCTGTCGTTTGAGGGCTATGTCAAGGACTACTCGCTGCTGCCGACGTGGAAGACCGATATCCAGGGCGTTGTCTATGACGCAGGCAACGACGGCTATGGCCGCGCGAGCGGAGTCGAGGCCGTGCTCGAGCAATCCGCGTCGGGCGGCTGGAGCGGCTGGCTGACCTATGCGCTCTCGTGGTGCCGGAAGCAGCAGGGTGAGGATGAGACGCTGTACTGGGACAAGTACGACCGGAGGCACGCGTTCAACTTCCAGGTCCAGAAGACCTTCGGCCCGGAATGGACTCTGGCCGCGACCTTCCGCCTCAATACCGGTGCGCCTTACACGCCGCTGCTCTACACGCAGTCACCCAATCAGGTCAATACGTCGGACATACGCCGCGGCCACTCGGCCTACGTTATCGAGGGCGAAAAGAACTCGGCGCGAGTGCCGACCTACCACCGGCTGGACGTGAAGCTGTCGCGCGAACTGCCCAAACTGCCGCTCCACCCCTACATGTACATCGAGATAATCAACGTCTACAACCAGCAGAACGCGTACAACCTGGTTCAGTTCGAAGACCGGAACGGCAACATCGTCAACGGCCGGTCCACCGGCATTCCCTTCACTCCCCTCGTCGGCATCGGCGGACGGTTCTAGCTCGCTCCCCTGGCTTGACTCGGTCTTTGGGGGTTGGCATAGTCTAACCCTTCCATGGCGAATTCTGAGCCGGTACGGCGACTGGGGTGCGAGTGACTTGATTAGGGTAGGCTACCTGCTGGCCCGGCAGAGGAGATTCTTGTTGACAAGGCGGATTCGGGACTATAATTAAAGTGTTGGCGCCGATACGGGGACGGCGCAGGCCGCCTCGCGGCGCTGACTGACCGTGCAAGTCAGAACCCAGCCGGAGGGCCGAGTGTTTGGTGATCATATTCCGGGCCGCTACCCTACGTTCCCGAGAAACCAGGCTCAAGACCTGAAGCTGCTCCTGTGTGCTGAGGTCGCGGTTCGCTGCGGCGGCTCTTCGCGCTGGTTCTCCCGCAAACATCAACTCGCCGAAATGGCGAGAGGAAGGAGACAGAGATGAAGCTCTCTATCACCATTGCAGTCGCGGGGCTATTGCTCGCCCCTGCTCTGCTCAATGCCGACTGTTGGTACGACTTCTACCCGGGCTACGGGCTGTACGATGCAAAGGCAGGCAGTGCGCTTTGCTACGGGATCGATTACCAAGCCGGCTCAGTCCCTTGCGTGTGGCTTCTTCACGGCAACTGCACGCAAGACCCCAACCATTTTCAACGCTACTCCACATCCCCATGGGGCTGGACCCCAAAGGCGAACCTGCCCTCCCCGAATGGCCAGTATGTTGGCTGGGGCGGCGCGCTCGCCTACGGTCCGGACCCCTATCATCCAGTTGACTCGGGCCGGATATTCGCCTTCACCGGCAATAACACGGACCTGTTCTGGCTCTACAGCCCTCCCGAAAACTGGTGGTACTCCCGGCCTTCGGTGCCGTACCCTGTGGGTGCTGGTGGCGCCTTGTGCTATGGTGGTGTCCAGAACTTGGGCGGCACCCCATCTGCAGTCTTCTATGCGCTGTTAGGTCGTGGGAGGAGCTACTTCTATCGTTACAGCTACCCGATGCAGAGCGCTAGTAATGGAACCTGGGACCGACTCGACGACTTCTACAATCATCTCGCAGTGAATGCTGGCGGAGCCCTTGCCTGGGTTCCGAGGGCGGACAGCACTGACGTGTATCCGATGGGTCAGGTGTTCGCGCTTCGGGGCCAGGGCTCCTACCACCTGTACAGCTACAACCCGGCAACAGACGCCTGGCGCCTTGAATGTACCCTGCCCTACGATATACTCGTAGACTCTGGCGCGGCGATGTCACCCGAACCGGATCGCGATGATCCGCTACCGTACGAGGATGTCCGGTTCCTTGTCGGCGGACACGCCAGAGCCTACCTGGTTTGGAACCCGGCGGGTGGCACCTCGAAACTAAGAATCTCACAGCCGACACCCTGTCCCCAGAACGCTGGCGCAGCTCTGTGCGAGGCGGAAGCAACGCACGCCTGCTATGCGGTATTTGGCGAGCTTACCCGCGACACTTTTGCGTATCATGATGGGTTTGACCCGCCGGAGGAGGATGGTGGACAGAGCCGGGCGTGGGCCGGTCCAGAGAGGGTTGCAGTGAAGGTCCGTGTGGGTTCGGGTGAACATCGGTTCATCGTCTCCTGCGCGCCGGGTCCGGTTTCTCTGAAAGTGCTCGACGTTGTCGGAATGGTTGTGGCAAGGACCAGTGCTCGGGACTGCAGCGCCGGAGCTGAGTTGACTTGGCGGCATGGGAGCGCCCGTCCAGGGGTCTATTTCTACACAGTAGAAACCCCGTCAGGTTCAGGCTCTGGCAAGCTGATTGCGGCGCGATAGCCAGGCAAAAAGATGCCGAAGGTGGCAGCTCTTGCGATGCTGGTGGTCGGCATCGTCACAAGGACAGATGCTGCTGACACGCTCAACTGCCGGCTGGTCGGGAGTTGCCAGCTTCCGTATGCGGTAATAGGGGTTGTCCTGTCCGGGAACTTCGCCTACGTTTCTGGCAGTTACGGCTCGTTGTTTATTCTGGATGTATCAGACCCAACAGCGCCGCATGAAGTGGGACGCTTTGACACAGCCGACTACTGCAATTCTGTTGCCGTGTCCGGGGACTTGGCCTACTTGACGGCGTACGGCAGCTTTGACGGCTTCTGGATAGTGGACATATCAGACCCGCAGGAGCCGTATGCGGTGGGGCGTTACTCCTCCCCCTGCGGTGGCGATGACATTGTCCCGTCCAGTGACTTTGATTATGCCTACATGCCGGCCGACTTCAAGGGCCTGCGCGTCCTGGACATGTCAGACCCGCTGGAGCCGTACGAGGTAGGACACTGGGATGGCTTGGGTAAGACCCGTGGCGTTGCCCTGTCGGCCAAGCTGGCCTATGTGACGGACAACGACTCCGGTTTGCAGATACTGGATGTGTCAAACCCGAAAGCGCCATATGAGGTAGGACGTTGCTCCTTGCCGGGTAATGCCCTGAGCGTTGCCGTGGCCGGTGACTTTGCGTACGTGGGAGGGACGGACCTGTTTGGCAAGTTGCACGTCATTGACGTGTCGAACCCGCAGAAGCCGCATGAGGTAGGGTGGGTCGGCTTCCGCGACCTGGGCGCTGGCGTTGCCGTGTCCGGCGACTTCGTCTATGTGCTGAGTCCCCTTGGCTTGTACGTCATAGATGTGTCAGACCCGCAGAGTCTTCATCTGGCCGGATGGTATGAGGGATTGGAGTTCCATCCGGTTGACGTTGCCGTGTCCGGGAACCTGGCCTACGTGACGGACTACGAGTCCGGTCTGAAGATAATCGAGTTCTTGGGCGAGGGGGTGGAGGAAACGTCGAATGCCGATGTGCGTACGACGAAGTACGTGCCAACCGTAGTCCGAGGAGCACTTCTCCTTCCAGGAGCCCCAGGCTCCAAGTCACAAGCCGCAAGCTGGCTGCTGGACATCAGCGGGAGCAGGGTGATGGCACTACAGTCCGGCACGAATGACGTGAGCCGGATGCCGCCCGGCGTCTACTTCGTCCGGGCCGGAAGCTGTGGGCTGTCGGCTGTAAGCTGTCACAAGGTCGTGATTCAGC
>DDXO01000038.1 GCA_002347155.1 Caldifarciminota bacterium UBA2258 | reverse complement strand
TCGCACTCCCATACTCCTTCGGCAAAGCTTTCCACTGGCAGCCGGTGCGCAGTACATACACAATCCCCTCAAACACCCTTCTTGGCGGTATCGGCTTTCGGCCCCCGCCCGGCCGGCGCTTGTACTTGCGTCCTTTGACTCGTTTGGGCTTCGGAATCAGCGTCGCCACACGCTCCCATAGCAGGTCAGGTACGGTCCATGATTTGACTGCGCTCATATATCATGGTATAGTCACCCTTCACATGAATCAAGAATTATTTACGGATAAGTTCTTAGTCTGATTCTGAGGTCAGAGGTCACCAACCACGTCAGCGTGAATCGTTCCGTCCAACTTGAGGAGTCGTGCCAGTTGGAGATATCACCCGCGGCAGCTAGCACATACTCGAAATTGCTTCCGGTCGTCTTCCGCATCGACTGCCTCCTGAGCCTCTGCCTGGGCAACTCAGTGGAACCCAGAAAGACTCTCGGGGTACCAGAGAGGCCGAAAGAGGGCGTTGCACCTGAGCTGCAGCCTATTCTCAACCAGGTCGAGATCTTGCACCCTGGAACACCAAGCGGCGCGATCGGTAAACCGCGGCACCCGATGGACCAGTTGGTGCCTTGGGTTAAGATGCAACCCAGATTGGAGAGGGCTTTTTCTGCTCACTTCGCTGCATTCGACAAACTCGCGCCTGCCTATCAGATGTACTTCGCAACTCTCCGACGCAGCGGGCTGTACCTCGAGCACTCGTTTCTGAGCATCATGATGGCCATCGAGACGTTTGATAGATGCAGGCGAGGCGGGAAGTACGTTGATGATGGCCAGTGGAACGTCCTACGTCCGCTAATCGAGGCCCACATTCCAGCGGGAACCGACAACGGCCTGCGTGAGTCCCTCACGACAAGGCTGAAGTACGCCAATGAGTACACCCTGCGCCAACGATTGCGGTGCTTGGCTAAGGAGTGGGCCGGGCTATTCGATCATCTGGGCATCGACACGGCCCGCTGGGCAAACCTCGTGGTCAATACTAGGAACGACCTCGTCCATGAGTCCCGAGTTCGACCAGATACGCTTGACGTGGTTGGTGGGTTGTACGGGCTAGTTCAGACCCTTCGGGCCTTGGTAGAAGGCATGCTCATGACAGAGATGGGCTTCAGCCTTGACGAGGCGACTAACCTGCTGCGGGAATCGTCGCGTTTTACCCATCTTCGAGGAATCTGGAAAGCACAGACGTGATGGAGCCCTATCCTGCCAGAGCCGGCACATCAGTGCGCAGACAGTCTCGCGTCCGAAATCGACCAGGGCCATACCGAAATGGCCGACGGATCAGAAATGGATGAGAAGTACGAACGCATCCTAGCCGACCTGGATTGGCACCTCAAACTCCTGAACTCCCTCTGCGGCGAGCACGAACAGTGGTCAGTCCCCAAGGCGCGGAAGGTCCACGAGTGCGAGTTCGGCCATCAGATTCCGGAGGGCGCACGCTATCTTCGTAAGCTCTTCGGGCCTGACCGATCAGAGGATGCCAAACTCTGTGAGGATTGCGGCGTCAGGCTCCTGTATCTGCTGTTCGGCACGGGCGGCGGAACTGCCGAGCTGGCGACGAGGCTTGTGCGCAAGCAGTACGGTTCCCTCCTCGTTGCCATGAAGCAGATCGAGCAGGGTCGCGGTGAGGCCAGTCGAGAGACGATTCCTCCAGGGCCTGAGCTGCGCCCCGCATCTTCGACGGAATCGGGCAAGACACCGAGGTGGAGTGCTGAACGTCTAGCTGAGATGCGCAGAAGGCACCCGCGCGCGTACGAAAAGTGGTCGCCAGAAGAAGATGGTAGGCTCAAGAGACTGTTCCAGGCCGGAGTCGGCATACAACAGATGGCGCGAGACCTCCAACGTCAGCCGAGTGCCATCAGCAGCAGGTTGTCCAAACTGGGCATGGCAAGCGAGCGGGGTTAGCTGTGACCCGTGTCCATCCGCCCCGTGGTGGAGATAGACAAGGCCATTCCGAAGTGGCAGGCGGAGCGACGCCCACGGCACGACGTACCGAGCACGGCAAGGGCGAGAACACCGACGTTCGATTGTTCTCGCGCGCAGAAGCTGAGCGGCAGATACACGACGAGGTCCACGAACTGCTGCCCAAGATCGAAGTCATCGCCCGCGAGGTGAAGGCGACTAAGCGACAGGCCAGGCGCATGCAAGCGGAAGCCCTACTTCTTGCCCGAATACGAACGCTCGCAGGCGAGCTCATCAACCAGAACTTGCACCACTATGCAGTTACTCTGGCTGTGGGTTATCTGCGCAAGAAACACAAGGGGATCCGAATCTACCGGAAGGACGTCCATGCGCGTCAGACGGGCGGCGCTGACGACCCGGACATCAGGGGTCACATTGACGGACAGCCCGACGTGTGCGCCGAAGTGACTGCGCATCTGAAGCCCCAGGGGTACGTTGACACCCGGATAAGGGACACTCTCCTCAAGCTGAAGCGCATCCAGAACTGCCAACGGTACTACTTCATCACCACTTCCGTCATGAGGCAGCGAGCGGACACGAAGCTGCGCAAGATGAAATGCCGCATCAAGGTCGTCCTGCTCGACACCGGGTTCGATGCGATAGTTGGACAGGACGCGAAGAAGGAAGACGCGTGATATGAACCCAGATGAGTTTGTAGCGCGCGACCGGCAGCACGAGTTCCGTCCCGACGAAATCGGCTACTGGTCGGAGGTGAAACTCGACATCATCAAGGACTATGCTACCGAGTACACGAAGATCCTCTCCAAGCATGACGAGATAATGGGCTTCTCCTACATCGACGCCTTCGCGGGTGCCGGACTGCATGTCTCGAAGGATACCGGGGAATTCGTACTTGGGTCGCCGCTCAACGCTCTAGCTGTCAGGCCGAAGTTTAGTCATTACTACTACATCGATCTGGACTCCCCCAAGCTGGAGGAACTCAAGACAGCCGTCGGCGACAGGACGGACGTGACGTCCAGATGTGGCGACTGCAATTCGATTCTGATTTCAGAAGTATTCCCCCACGTCAGGTACGACGAATACCAGCGGGCTCTATGCCTGCTGGACCCCTATGGCCTGCATCTCTCCTGGGACGTGATACACACTGCGGGCCGGATGAAGTCCATCGAGGTGTTTCTGAACTTCCCGATGATGGACATGAACATGAATGTACTGTGGCATCGGCCGGAACTTGTCGACGCCAAGCAGGCTGCACGCATGACGCGCTACTGGGGAGACGAATCGTGGCGAAGAGTGGCCTACAAGTCTGCACCAGACTTGTTTGACGCTTCACGGGTCGAGAAGGTCGATGACGCGAATAGGGCAGTTGCGGACGCCTTCCGCCGGCGACTCAGGGAGGTAGCCGGGTTTGCTTATGTGCCCGAACCCATCGCAATGCGCAACAGCACAGGGGCTACGGTCTATTTCCTGTTCTTCGCCGCGCAGCGGCCGGTGGCCGCAAAGATAGTCGGTCACATATTCCGCAAGCACGCGGACAGAACCTCGTAGCTTTGACGTACGAGGGTTTGAGGTGTTCGCGCCGGTTGCTATACTCATCGTAGAACTATGGCACTGAATTCCTCCATCGAATGGACTGAGGCGACTTGGAACCCGGTGACGGGTTGCTCGCACATCAGCGCTGGTTGCGCCAACTGCTACGCGGAGCGGATGGCTCTGCGCTTACAGGCCGCAGGCATGGCGAAGTACCGGAACGGGTTCAAGGTCACGGTCCACGAGAAGGAACTCCTGACTCCGCAGTCCTGGCGCAAGCCGCACATGGTGTTTCTCTGTTCCATGGGCGACCTGTTTCACGAGAAGGTGCCATTCGGGTTCATTCTGCGCGTGTTCGAGACCATGAAACGCTGCCCTCAGCATCAGTTCCAGGTCCTGACCAAGCGAAGCGAACGACTCCGGCAGTTCGCGCACCTCTTGCCGTGGCCAGATAATGTCTGGATGGGCGTGACTGTCGAGGATGGTCGCGTCGTGTCCCGTATAGACGACCTGAGCTCAGTCCCAGCCAAGGTCAGGTTTCTGTCCTGCGAGCCGCTCATCGACGACGTCGGGCACCTGCAGCTCGACAACATCCACTGGGTGATTGTCGGAGGCGAATCCGGGCCTGGTGCGCGTGTCATGGGGGCGGCCTGGGTACGCTCTATCAAGCGCCAGTGCGAGATGGCCGGCGTACTGTTTTACTTCAAGCAATGGGGCGGCACGCGCAAGCACCTGAATGGCCGTGAACTCGACGGCCGGACCTGGGACGACATGCCGATGGCCGCGGACAGGCGTGAGCCACGCGCATCTGCTGAACGCCAGCCAGCGTTCTTGACCAGAGACTAGACCCGCCGGACAACACGCAACGCGCCCGCGCTCGCCGCGAGTGCATCGACGCGGCGATGATACAAATTCGACTCATCTACAGAACGCGGTGCTCTGGCCCTAAGTTCTGCATTCTCTAGCCCTTAGGCCCTATCCGGTCCAAATGACCCCCTCACCTGGGGGACGACCCCCCGGACAGTATGCAGCATTCAGTAGACAGCAGTCAGGGAAGGAGTCTCGGACACTGCCTCGGGGAGTCCTTGGTCCGTTGTCCCCTCCGTAGTCTCGGACACAGTCCCCGAAAGTCCTTGGTCCTTCGTCTCACGCGCAGTGCGGCGAGTTGTATCTCGGACAGCGGACGACGTAGTCCGCCAACTTGCCTCACGGGTTCTTCTCCACTGAGCCCGGAGGTTTGTGTCCGGAACTGCCGTCCGGACTGCGGTCGAGGTTGCGTGCGGTTCTGTGTCCGGATTTGTCTGCCGGTCTATTCTCCGACTGGTCTCGTCCGCCTGGCCGCCAGCCGTGAGCCGCTGTCCGTGAACCGCAAACCGTGCCCGCAGGCCGATTCCCGAACCCGATATTGAACCGCCAAGCAGACAAGACCGATTTCGGCCCTCACCCTCTTTGTGCCTTTGTGTCTTTGTGGTGAGCTTCTATGTCGGATTCAGGGCCGACCCGCTTCCTTGACTTCGCCTCGTATCAGGCTAACATACTCGCAGACAACTGAATGGATGAACGAATCCGCGAGGTTCTACCCCTCGTCACTAAGCCGATACGCTACACCGGTGGGGAGTACAATGCCCTGCTGCGTGACCCTGATTCGGCCCGTGTAACCTGGGTCCTGGCCATGCCCGAGGCCTATGAGCTGGGCATGTCCAATTACGGGCTCCGCATCCTCTATTCGATAATCAACCGGATTCCCGACGCGGCCTGCGAGCGCTGCTACGCGCCTTGGCCCGACTTCGGGAAGGCGCTGCAAGAGAGAAGCCTGCCCTTGTACGCGCTTGAGTCGAAGCGACCGGTATCCGAGTTCGACGTCCTCGGCCTCTCGCTTCAGAGCGAGCTCTCGTATACGAACGTCCTCTATCTGCTGGACCTCTGCCGCATCCCATTGCACCGGGAAGGACGTACCACATCGCACCCGCTGGTCGTCGCCGGCGGGCCGTGCACGGTCAACCCTCTGCCGATGGCAGACTTCATCGACGTTTTCGTGGTCGGCGACGGCGAGGAACCGGTGCGCGAGATAACTGACGTTGTTGCCGACTGGGACGGACGGGAGCGAGGCAGGCTGCTCGAAAGGTTGAGCAAGCTGGAAGGGCTGTTTGTGCCGGGGATCACGGCTCAGACGCGCTGTCAGACAGGGGCCGTTGAGGCCAAGCTAGAAGGCAGAGCAGCGGACGCCGAAAAACCAGAAGCCAGAAACCAGAAACCAGAAACCAGAATTACGGACGGATGCACGGTGCGGCGACGGGTGGTAAGCGAGCTGAAGGAAGAGGACTTTCCGTTTCCGCCGGTGGTGCCGATTTGCGAGATTACGCACGACCGCCTGACCGTCGAGATGGCCCGCGGGTGCACGCGCGGGTGCCGCTTCTGCCAGGCCGGGATGATGAACCGGCCGGTGCGGCTGCGCTCGCAGGAGTCGATTGTCCGGCTGGCCGAACGCGGTATCCGGGCAACCGGGTGGGAGGAAGTCTCGCTGCTTTCGCTCTCCGCGCTCGATTACCCGGACCTGCCCGGGCTGGTGGGCAAGCTCAACTCTCGGTTGAAGGACCGCCGCGTCTCGATTTCTCTCCCCTCGACCCGGGGCGAGGACTTCTCAAGCGAACTGGCCTTGAGCCTGCAGGAGGTGAAGAAGGCCGGCCTGACCTTTGCCCCGGAGACGGCGTCGGAGAAGCTGCGCGGGTTCGTGAACAAGAACATTTCGGAGCTGCGCATCCTCGAATCGGTGCGCAACGCGCTCGACGCCGGCTGGAACGGCGTGAAGCTCTATTTCATGGTCGGGCTGCCCGGCGAGACCGATGCCGACGTCGCTGAGATTGGCCGGTTCGTCACTGAGCTGGGCCGGCTCTGCAAGGGCCGGCCGGTGAAGTTCAACCTGAGCCCGTTCGTGCCCAAGCCTCACACGCCGCTGCAGTGGGCCGCCTTCTCGGATATGGCCGAGACCCAGGCGAAGATCGACAAGGTGCGTTCCGCGATTACGCGCCGGAACGTGAAGGCCAAGTGGGCGAATCCCGAGTGCTCGTTCGTCGAGGCCCTGCTTGCACGCGGGGACGAAAAGCTGGGGCCGGTAATCGAGCGGGTCTACCGCGAAGGCGGCGTGTTCCAGGAATGGACCGAGTTCTTCAAGTTCCAGCTCTGGGTGGATAGCGCGAAGGCGCTGGGGGTAGAACCGAACGACTACCTCCGCGAGCGCAGGACCGAGGAGCATCTGCCCTGGGAGTTCATAGACGTCGGGGTCAGCCGGGAGTTCCTGGCCCGGGAGTACGAGAAGGCCAAGGCCGGTGAAATGACGCCGGACTGCGCGTCGGGTGAGTGTACGAACTGCGGGGCATGCGAGAACGGACGAAGCGAGAGGCTAGAAGCTAGAACACAGAAGCTAGAAGTGAAGGAGAAAGCGGAGCCGGATTACGGGCGGAGGCCGAGGCCGGTGCAGAGCTTTCAGGAGCTGCGCACCCGGTTCCGCATCAAGTACGCGGTCGAGGAACCGTATCAGTTCGCCGCCCACCTCGACCGGGTTCGCGCGTTCTATCGCTCGCTCCGGCGTAGCGAGCTGCCGATTGCCTACACCAAGGGATTTGCCCCGAAGCCGATGCTGTCGTTCGGCCCGCCCCTGCCGGTCGGGCTGCTGTCGAACGGCGAGTACCTGGATTTGTTTACGGCCTACCACTACACCGGCAACATCCTGCGCGACCTGGGCACGTTTTTGCCCAAGGGGCTGCGCATCACTGCGGCACAGCCGGTTCCGCGCGAGCACCCAACGCTGGGCCGGATTATCAACCTCGCCCGATATGACGTGACTTTGCCCAGGGCGTTCGCCGGCGACTTTGCCGGCCTGGCCGAACGCGCAAAGGGCCTGACCGGAGTGAGAGAGCTGCTGCCCGGCGCGGGACTGGCACTGCTTTCCGCCGAGGAAAACAGTACCTGTACCCAATCCGGCATTTCGGATCGTGTCCCGGCATCCGGGAAAATGGGGACAGTCCCCGGCCGAGAGGACTCGGCCGCAATCCGGTACAGTCCCCATTTTCCGGCGACGGTTGTCCTGGACCTCGCAATTGAAGCCGGCATCAAGCTCTTTGACACCCTGGCCGGGCTGTTCCAGATAAGTGACACTGAAACCCGGAGCCTTACGATACGGCGCCGGGACTGTCTGGTTGCGCACAATGGCCGCATCCGGACACCAATGGAAGATTAGTGGATTGCCGAGTGCCGAGTGCCGATTGTCGATTGCCAATGGCCCCTGCAACCGGTGGGCCTGCTGTGGCCCGCATTCGACATTCGTCGTTCGTCATTCGACAATGCCATGGGAGGATTGATGAAAGTTAAGACTAAGATTGTGCTGACCAGCAATGAGTGGGAGACCCGCGTCGCCATCATCGAGAACGACCAGTTGGTCGAGTTCTATATCGAGCGGGCCGAGTCCCAGGCCCTGGTCGGCCGCATCTACAAGGGCCGCGTCGAAAACGTAGTCAAAGGACTGCGGGGCGCGTTCGTCAATATCGGCCTGCGGAAGAACGGGTTCCTGCCCCTGGTCGAAATCCCCGAGTTCGACGAACTCGATGACGAGAGCGGTGCGGCTGAAGGCGCCAAACCCGAACCTCGCACCATCACCCTGCGCGAAGGCGAGGACATCCTTGTGCAGGTCGTAAAGGACCCGTTCGCGGAAAAGGGCGCGCGCCTGACCTCGTTTGTCTCGGTTCCCGGACGTAACCTGGTCTATTTCCCCAATGCCCAGCGCGTGGGGATCTCGCGCCGCATCCACGAACGCCGTGACCGCAGCCGGCTGCGCGATGCCGCCCGCAGATTCAAGTCACCGCATGCCGGCCTCATTCTCCGCACCGCGGCCGCGGAGGCGACAAACGAAGACCTGACATCCGAGTTCCGCGCGCTGGAGGCCACCTGGGAAGATGTCCGCCGCAAAGCCGAGACCACCCGGTCCCCGGCCCTGCTCTACGAAGAACCCCATATCGGAGTGAAGCTGGTGCGCGACCTCTTGGGCCCGAACGTCGACAAGATGGTCGTGGACTCCGAGGACCGGCACCGCGAAATCCTCGACTACATGAACCGCATCGCCCCGCACCTGAAGCGCAAGGTCGAACTCTACTCGGGCGAGGTGCCGCTCCTGGAGCAGACCGGGGTCGAAGCCGAGCTCGAGCGCATCTTCCAGAAGCGCATCTGGCTCAAGTCCGGCGGGTTCATAACCGTCGACCAGACCGAGGCGATGGTGGCGATCGACGTCAATACCGGCCGGTCGGCCAAGGAAGAGGACCCGGAAAAGCTGATACTCGCCACGAACATCGAGGCCGCGGCCGAGATCGCCCGCCAGATACGCCTGCGCGACCTCGCCGGGCTCCTGGTGCTCGACTTCATCGACATGGAGGACCCGAAGAACACCGAGAAGGTCATCGCCGAGCTGAGGCTCCAGCTCTCAAACGACCGGGCCAAGGCTGACTACTCGAAGATGAGCCGGTTCGGCCTGCTCGAGATGACGCGCGAGCGCACCCGGCCTGGCATGATGTGGTCGATGCAGGAAACCTGCCCGACCTGCAAAGGCTCAGGCCGGGTCCGATCCCGGGCTGAGATTGCCATGAAGATTGAGCGGGCAATTGTCTCCAAGCTGACGAAGCTGCGCGGCCGCAAGCTCCGGATCGTCGCGGCTCCGGCACTGCACGACTTCCTGACCACGGACTGGTACGACCGTCTGAGCGAGTTCGCCAAGCGCTACGAACTGGCGATTGATGTGAAAATCGACTACCAGCTCCAGCCGACCGACTTCAAACTCCTGACCGAAGCGCTTTAACTCGAAGCCAGGCGAAGTCAGAAGTCAGAGGCTAGAAGCTAGAAGTCAGAATCCCGGATACCGGATTGCACCACAAGGACGGGCGGGGACATGACCGCGAAAACGCGGGCTGTACCACCCAAATGGGGACTGTACCGCGCTGAGTCCGACGCAAGCGCCCGGTGGGACTGTCCCCATTTGGCGCCCGCTGGGACTGCCGCGGCTTTCGGTGGGACTGGCACTGCTTTCCGCGGAGGAAAACGGTGCCTGTACCCAAGCCCGACGAACAAAACCGTGGCTGTACCCAAGACCGGCTGTCCGCGCTTGAACGGTCCTCCCCAACCCTTAGAAGGGCGTTCCGGAAGAGCCCACCGGTGCATACACCGGTGTACCCGGGGGTATCCCCGGGGGATGCCCCTCTCGGCCCTCAAGCCTGCTTGCGCGGGGACAGAAAGGCACACAAGCGGCTGCGATGGATGAACACCAGGCCAATTCGACCAGGTTCAGGCTATGGCCGCAGGGGCGGACCTTCGCCCGTCCCTTCTGCTAACTGCTCTCTGCTACCTGCTGACTCTGCATCACCTCGTCACCACCGCCTTCTTCACCGATGGGAATCCCGGCGTGTCGAGTCAGTAGAGTCGCATACGGCCGAAGGGCCGATATGGGCGTCGTTGGCGGATAGAAGTGTCCCCATGTCTGTCACTTCAGAGGGAGAAGATACTGCATGGAGAATCGAAGTGTCCCTTTCCGGCCCCACTACCTGGCTCGCAGCGTGTGAAACGTGGGTTCTATGGACCTGGGAAAGCCGACCGCGGGCCGCAGATGACGGCCTATCGCGTGATGATGACCTTGCGGACGGCTTGCGGCTTGACGCTTGCGACTTGCGGCCCGGAACGGACAAAGTAAACGCCGGGCTGCAGATGGGTAGCCCTCCGCCCCATCACGTCAAAGGCCGCCGCGCCTGGCGGCAGGCTGCGGATGACAGTCTTGTCCGGCTTGAGGTTTGAGCCCTGCGGCGTGTTGCTCTCCTCGACCCCCGTACCGTAGTACTGGAATATCTGCAAGCCTCTGTCGCCGTACGCGACGTAGACGTAGTCCCCATCCGATGTCACACCGTTAGCCCAGCCCGGCATATCATAGTAGCGCCAAAGTGTATCCGGCAGCATCGGGCTCGCTACCGACATGACGCGAAGCCCGGCCTCATCCGCTGCCACGAATGCACTGCCGCCGCTCACCACGACATCCCAAGACCAGCGAAAGGTCCCGCTTTTGCCGTATGTCTTCACGTTGGTCGAGTCGGTGTAGGAGAAGACGTGCAGCCCGCTGTCGCTGTACGTAACGTAGACATAATCGCCGTTCACGGCTACACCGAGGGCCGTGGAAGACCAGACGTAGCCGCCACTCGCCACGATGCCAGGATTGGCCGGGTCGGCAACCGAGATGACGCTGAATCCGGCAGGTCCCGCAACATAGGCCAAGCTCCCTTGCACGGCCACTCCCAGTACCCTGCTCGGCGCGTCGCAGTACCCGATCTCAGTCGGTTTTGCTGGATCCGCGATCGAGATTATTCGCAATCCAGCGGTATCGGCCGCGACGTAAGCATAGTCTCCGGCCACCACCACCCGCCATGCAGAACCGTAAGTGCTGCAGTGCCCGACCTTAATCGGGTGCGCCGGGTCAGAGACTGAGACCACCCGCAGGCCGGAATCACCCGCCGCAACATACGCGTGGACGCCGTTCACGGCGACCCCATACGCCTTACCCGCTGTCTGAGCGTGGCCGACTTCGACAGGATTTGCCGGGTCCGCAACCGAGATGACTCGCAGCCCGGAATCGCAATCTGCAACGTACGCATAGCCATCGCTCACAGCGGCCGCGTAGGCCTCGCCGGGCGTGTCGCACCCACCGACGAGCCGGACGTCGAGCGAATCAACCGCCGCTGCTACGTTGGCCAGCAACAAGGTCAGCGAGAGAACGGTCAGTGCTTGCCTCATCGCCCGCTCCTACTCCGCAACGATGACCTTACGAACTGCTCGAGCACCGTGGCTTGAGCTCGGGGGCTGCCCTCGGACAAAGTAGACGCCGGGCTTCAGGCCTGATGCCCGCCGTCCCAAGGCATCGAATGCAACCGCTCCGGGCGGAAGCTCGCGGACAATCGTCGCAGCCAGCCTACGATCATACGGCTGAGCTGCCGGGCTTTCCTCTAGTCCGGGGCGCAGGTACTGAAACACCTGCAGACCCATCTCGCCATAGGCGACATAGGCAAGGTCTCCCCTCGCAGCGACTCCGTTGGCCTGCCCCGGTAAGCTATAGTAACCGGCCGTGTCCGGGTACGCTGGGTCGACGACCGAGACTACCCACAGTCCAGTCCCGGTGGCTGCGACGTATGCGTAGCCATCGCTGACCGAAACACCCCTGGCCGCGTTGAGGGGGCACCTTCCCACCTCAACCGGGCGCGTCGGATTGGCAACCCGGACGACGTGCAAGTAGTAGGGATCAGATACAACATAGGCGTATTGCCCGATCACGGTTAACCCGTGCGCATTCGTCACCCAGTAGTTGCTGACTAATGTGGGATTCGTTGCGTCGGCAATCGAGACGATACCCAGGTTACCGATACCGCCGACGAAGGCATAGTCCCCGCTCAAAGCCACGTGATTCGCTCTCAGTGAATCGCAGTGCCCGACCTCAATCGGATTCGCCGGGTCCGCAACTGAGACGACCCGCAATCCAGAATTCGTCGCCGCAACAAAGGCATGGTCGCCGCGCACCGCTACTCCATACACCCGGTCCGGTGCGTACCAGTGCCCGACTTCGGTCGGTTGAGTCGGGTCAGAGATAGAGACCACCCGCAGCCCAGAGTCCCCGGCCGCTACGTAGGCGTAGCCATCACTCACCGCCACGCTGCGTGCGCGGCCTGGTATCCCGCAATGACCGACATCTATGGGTTGAGTCGAGTCCGCCACCGAAATGACCCACAACCCATCGGCAGCAAGGTAGGCATACTCACCTTCAAGGGCCATACTGGTAGCGCTGCCAGGCGTGTCGAAATGCCCTACTTCGCTGGGCCAGCCAGGATCGGAAACGGAGATCACGCGCAAGGTGCCGTCCGTGACATACGCATAGTCTCCGCCCACGGCCACTCTGTTGGCCGCGCCCGGAACACCGCAGTTCGCGATTTCCAAAGGATGCACCGGATCGCCGACCCAGAAGACCCGAAGCCCGGTCGCGTCATCAGTCAGGTAAACGTACTCGCCGTCAACTGCCACGCCAAAGGCCATTCCCGGTGTACCGCGGGACGCGACCTCCCTCGGGTTAGCGGGATCAGCAATCGAGACTATCTGCAGCCCGGCAACATAGTTGGCCACGTACGCATAGTCACCGCTAAGAGCAACATCATAGGCGCGCCCGGGCGAGTCACAGTAGCCAACTTCGACCGGGTGTGCCGGGTCGGCGACGGAGATGATACGCAGGCCGGCACCGCGGGCCGCGACATACGCATAGTCGCCCCGCACGGTAACGCCATAAGCATCGTCAGGTGTGATGTAGTAGCCAATCTCGACCGGGTGTTCCGGATCGGCAATTGAGATGATACGCAGGCCGAAAGTGTCGTCGGCAATGAAGACGTACTCCGCGCTCACAGCCACTCCGTGAGCCACACCAGGAGTTGCGCACCTCCCCACCTGAACTGGATTCGCCGCGTCGGCAACGGAGATGACCAGCAACCCATCATCACTGTCCGCGACGTAGAGAAGACTGTCCAGGTAGCAGATACTCAGCACCAGGCTCGACGTTCCGACCTGCGACAACTTGACCGGAGACTCCGGAACGCTTACGTCCAGCACGCAGATACCGCCGCCAGCGCCTACGAACGCCAGGTCCCGCATCGAGTCAGAAGCCACCGACCTCGCCGGGCCCAGCTTCCAACCTCCGACCAGCCGGACGTTGAGCGAGTCTGCGGCATGCGCCACACCGACCAAGAGCACTGCCAGACAAAGGCAGGATGTCAGCACTGAAGCTCTCACAGCCGACTCCTACTTCACCAAGATTATCTTGCGTGCTGCTTGGAGCTTGTGGCTTGAGGCCTGTGACTCCTCCCGCACGAAGTACACGCCAGGCCTCAATCCGCTCACGTCATTCGCGCCGGGGTGGAGTTCGAGCACCTGTCTGCCACTCGCATCCAGCAGGCTCATCGGCTCTGCCATGGGGCTTCTGCCCGTTGGGAGGGCGAGCGTCCCGCGTACGATTGTCGCAATCGCATGCGCTTGACGCGCATCATCGATTGGCGCTTCCTCTACTGCCTCGCCGTAGAACTGAAGTATGTAGAGCCCGGCGTAGCCTGCGACGTAAACGTAGCCTCCACTCAGAGCCACCGAATTGGGGGACCCGAATAAGTAGTACCCAGCCAGTGCTGGATGCTTCGGGTCGGCGACCGAAATCACAGACAGCCCGCGGGACCATGACGTGACGTAGGCATGATCCCCATCAACCTCGACATCGTTGGCCGCGCCGAGCGAGTCGTAGTACCCAACTTCGACCGGATGCGAAGGGTCCCGGACGGAGTCCACGCGCAGGCCGGAGTATCCGCCCGCGAGATACGCGTAGTCCCCGGCCAGTGCCACGCCAAGGGCGGTGCCGGTCCCGACGTAGCGACCGACCTCGATCGGATTCGCCGGGTCGGCGATTGAGACAATGCACAACCCGTTGCCGTCGTCAGCGACATAGGCATAGTCCCCGGCAACAACGACATCCGTGGCGCCACGCACACCGGCGTAGTGCCCAACCTCGGTCGGACTCGCTGGGTCGGCCACAGAAACGACCCGCAGCCCGGAATCATCGTCCGCCACATACGCATAGTCGCCATTCACCGCGATACCCATGGCCCGGTCAGGCAGGTCGAGGTACCCGAGTTCCGACGGATTCGTTGGGTCGGCCACAGAAATGACTCGAAGTGAAAAATCACAGTCAGCGACGTACGCGAGGTCCCCCACCACTTCCACTCTACGCATTTGGTTGCCCGACGTGCCCCAGTAGCCAAGTTCGACCGGGTTGGCCGGGTCAGCGACCGACATGATGCGCAGCCCACTCTGGAAAGCCGCCACGCAGGCAATGTCGCCGCTCACAGCAACTCCAAGAGCCCAATCCGACGTGGGGCAAAACCCCACATACCGGATGTTCAAGGAGTCCACCGCCTCCGTGCTGCCGACCAGCAGCAGCCCGATGCAGCAGAGAAGCCGAGTCCGCATCCTCATCAGATCCTCCAATCCTACCGCCGGGTCGGCCCGAGGGGCAGACCGTTACGGGAATCCATCAGCCCCCAGCTATCCCGCTACTGACCGTCGTCGTATATTACCTTGATGCGAGGTGCGGAATCGCCGCGCGCTACAACATCAGCGTAGGAACCGCTGGCCGAACCAGTGTACACCCAGCCTATGATGTAAGAACTTCCACCGCCGCGCGACCCGAGAGCAGCGATTGAGTCGGCTGCCTCGTCAGAGAGCAGCAAGGCATGCCGGCCGTTGTTCTCGGCAGAAGCCGTCGCGATTTCGTAGTTACTGTTCCACGCATTCCAGAACACGTCCTCATAGTCATAGGGCGCGGTTATGATCTGGTCCAGCCAGGTGACGCGCAAGTCCACAGAACCATAGTACGCGCTCTGGTAGTAGATGAGCGAACACACGACGGGGGCCGCTTCAGTGTCTGCCTGAAAGTCGGGCACCTCGAAAGTACAGAACCCGTTCATCCGCGGATGCTGAAGGCCGGCGCTGTCCGTATAGCCGCGCCTGATCACGTCGTAGCATGTATCGTAGTAGGAGTTGATTTGACCTATCTGGTACCAGTCGACGTGTCCGGTCAGCAACGTGTCATCCGCAACGTAGCAGTACGTTGTCTGAGTTGCCGCCGTGTGCACGTCGCTACCTGATAGGCCGATTGGCCTATCGCAGCTTAGAGACATGACAACTGCCAGCACTCCGAGTGCAAGCAGCGTTCTCTTGACTGACATCTATCCTCCCAATGTCAGAGCAGTCTTGCGCACTGTCGCGCCTCGCGGTGCGCTTTGCTGGATCGGCGTTGGGGCCGGCGCCTTGCTGCCTTGTTAGCCCGGGGCTGACCTGAAGGCCAGCGCCATATGGTAATCCCTCAGCGCTCGGAGTCAAACAAAACCACCGCCCAAGAACCGCGGCACAGAAAGCGAAGTCCCGAGCTCTCCTAGCCCGGGACTTCGAGCGTTTTGGTCCGGCTCGAAAGCCCGCTGACGATCCGCACGCTCGACTTCGGCACTCGCAGGGCCTTCGCCACGGCCTTCACGACCGCCTCGTTCGCCTTGCCTTCCTGAGCCCGGGCCGTCACTGAAACGAGCAGGGAGCCGTCCGGCTCCCTGCTCACTTTCTCTGCGTGCGCGCCCGGTTTGGCTCGGATGCGGAGGCGCATCAAGAAGAGACCAAGGGATCAAGAGATCGAGGGACCAAGTGCCGGACTCCGGGCGCCATCACTCGTTCCCTTGGTCTCTTGGTCTCTTGATCTCTATCCTACGGGTCTGAACCCGTCCTTGTACCGGTCGAGCAGTTCCGCCCGCTTGCCCTGGTTCCAACTCGATACCCTCGAGAAGTAACCGGTCACGCGGGTGATGAAATCAACGTCCGTCTTGCCGCAGTAAGGACAGACGTCGTTCAGGCCTCGGCTGGTCCGCCCGCAGGCCTTGCAGGCCGTGAACTCGGGCGAGAACGCCACCTGGGCGTTGCGCGTGTGGTGGAAGGTCTTGAGCACGAAGTTGGCAATCGCCTCTTTGGGCGGCCGCGCGTCGGCCAGCCAGACATGGGTCAGTGCGCCAGCCTCGATCATGTCATGGAACTTGCCCTCGCGATACACTCGGTCGATCGGGTCGATCGGCTGGCCGACGTTCAGGTAGGTCGAGTTAGTGTAGTAGGCCGAGCCGTCATCGATACTGCCTTTGACCGTCTGCAGGGCGCTGTCCCGGTAGTTGCGGAGGTCGAGCTTCGCCATCCGGTACGCGGTTGATTCGGCCGGCGTCTGTTCGAGGACGAACCGCATGTCGTGCTGGGCCGAGAGTCGCCGGCACTCGAGGTTGAGGAAAGCCATCACCTTGAGCCCGAACCGGAATGCCGTTTCGTCTTCGTGCAGTTCGTGGCCGAGGTGGTACTGCACGAGCTCGTTCAGGCCAAGAATGCCGACCAGGTAGGTAACCCGCTTCATCCGGATGTACTCTTCGCCGTCCTGTTTCATGGTCAGGAGCGCGAGCGGCCCGTCGTCCTTGAGCGCGAGCAGCTTCTCGATGAACACCTTCTTCTGCACGTGCGCCTTGACTGCGAGTTCGAGGTCGCGACGCAGCCGCTCGAACAGCTTCTCGTCGTTGTGGTTCGCGACGTAGGCCGCACGCGGCATGTTCAGGGTGACGTTCTGCAGGGCGCTGTAGCGCATCTTCCACGGGGTCTGCGCGTCGCACAGGTCTGACCGCTCGAGCTTGAACGACAGGCGGCAGCACTCGCTGATCTTGGCGGTGTTGCCCCGGTCGAACACGAAGTAGGTGTTCCCCTTCTCCGCGGCCACGTCCGAGATGTGATACAGGAAGTCCTGCCAGCCCGGCGTGGCAAAGAACCGGTCGGTCATGTGGACGAGCGGCTTCGGGAAGAAGAACGGCCGGCCCTTGGCGTCGCCGTCCTTGTAGACGTCGAAGATCGCCCAGACGAAGCGCTGCGCCTCTTTCATGTAGCTGCCGTACTTGCGGCCGGTGTACTCGCCGCCCGGGCCGATGGCCTCGACGTCGACGAAGTGCGCCGGCACCTCCCAGTACAGGTTGATGTCTGAGAAAATCGCTTGTCCGCCGCGGGCCACGTTCTGCTGCGAGTATTCGAACACCAGCATCTGGGCAAGCTGGTGCAGGTCGTGGTCGTTCATCCCCTCGGTGAACGGCGCGAAAAAGAGGTTGACGGCATCCCAGCCGATCGCGCCCGCGAAGTGGCCCTGCAGCGCGGCCGAGAACTTCACCATGTGAGCGAGTAGAGTCTCCGGGTGCTTGGCCGGGTGCGCCATCGACAGCGCGTTGGGCAGCGACAGGCCGAACTTCTTCACGTACTCAAGCGACTGGCCCGAGCAGTACGGCCGGTTGATGAACCCGAGGTCGTGGAGGTGGATATCGCCGCGCGTATGTGCATCGGCCACGTCCGCATCGAAGACCATCGAGAGCGCGAACTGCTTGAGCGTCCACTCGGCGATGGTCATGTTCGTGGCTTCGGGGTTGTGCGGCACGTTGGCGTTCTCGCGGTTCTTAAACAGCATCATCCGCTCGACGTCGTACGCCGGCACGCCGAGGCGCGCGTGGCGCTTGTAGTGCTCGACCAGGCCGCGCTCGACGAGCTTCGAGTTCACCAGTTCCCGGACCAGCGATGACGTTACCTCTTTGACCCCGGAATTGACGACGATACCTTCGACCTCGTGCGCGATCTTCTCGGCCTCGGCTGCGTCCAGGTTCGTCTCGCGCACGAGCGCCCGCGATATCCGGTTCCGGTCCCAGCCGGCAATTGTCTCACCCGTGGTCTGCACGAACAGCGCCAGGTCGGTCGCTTCCTTCTTGCCGGTCAGCAGCTTCTTGATGCCCTCGTGGTTGGTGCCGCGGCGCTGCCGGGCGCGTTTCTCACGATAGAGAATGAAGGACTTGGCGGTACGCGCGTGGCCGTTCTCAATCAGCACCTTCTCGACCGCGTCCTGTATATCCTCGACCTTGGGCACGTGCTCGCCGCGCAGCGCATGCAGGTACTGGCAGACCTTGTGCGCGAGTCCCTCAGCCAGGCCCCGGTCCTCGCCGCCGACCGAATGGGCGGCCCGGAAAATCGCGCTCCTGATCTTGTTCAGGTCGAAGTCGACCTTCTCGCCCGTCCGCTTCTCGACGTGGCGGAAGTACCGCACGGCCGGCTCGACCTGCCCGGCAGCATCCAGTACCTGCCCGACATTCACTTCCAGTTCTGGCACTCTTCCTCCTCTAGGTTCTGCTACGACTCTTCGCCGACACACGGCACGCACCTCCGCCCCGGGAGGATTGAATGCCTGCCACAGCATTGCCGACCCCGAACCTGACTGGCCGTGCGTGTTCGTGCTTCACTTCTTCAGATTTCTCAGCTCTTGTACAAAATGCTCCGGACTGTCAAACTGGCGATAGACCGACGCGAAGCGCACGTAGGCGACCGGGTCGAGCACCGAAAGGCGCTCGAGCACCAGTTCGCCCAGCTCCTGCGACGATACCTCGAGCCGGTAATCTTCGCCCAGTTTGGCCTCGACTGAATCCACCAGCCTGTCCATCTCCTCGCGGCCGATGGGCCGTTTGCGGCAGGCCAGCACGACCCCGGCCAGCAGCTTGCCGCGGTCGAACGGCTCCCTGCTCCCGTTGCGCTTCACTACCATCAGCGGTGTCCTCTCTACGTACTCGTAGGTCGTAAACCGGTTCCCGCACTTCAAGCACTCGCGCCTCCGCCGGACGGCAGCGCCGTCACGCGCGGGGCGCGAATCAAGCACCCGGTCATCGTCGTTTCCGCAGAAAGGACACTTCATATGGTGTAACCGCGGTATATTACCATACAATAGCTGGTAGTCAATACCTTCTAATACCATCCCCGCAATTACGTAAGTTATTGCTAACGCTAACCTTAGTATTGAAGACCAGCAGGGGCCGGTCTCTGCGCCTCTGTCCCGACTGCCGGTATATTCCTAACTGCCACCTTAGTCAAGACGCAGCGGCGCCGTCTATCCACAACTTTATCCACATGTTAGTAACAGGTTTTCCCGCTGCTGTTCGGCCGCAGGTGGTCGTACCCGCTGACCGTTACAGGCACGGCTCGGCCGCCACGCTCGATAAACAGTCCGCGGCCATCCTCCACGCTGCCGATCGCCGTAACCTTGACGTCTTTTACACTGGACGGCAGTCGGTGCCGGCTGGTAGAAAGCAGCTCGTAGTCCTCCCCGGCCTCCAGTACGAAGTCGAGGGGGTCGAAACCGTGCTCAACACAGAACCGCTTCGTGGCCGGCGCTATCGGGATCGCCTCAGCCTCCAGCACTATCCTTACGCCGCTCATCTCGCTCAGGTGCCTGGCATCGGTCGCGAGCCCGTCTGAGGTATCGATGAGCCCGTGGAAGTACCGCCTCAGCTCCCTCATCACCGCCAGACGCGGTACTGGCCTGAGGTGGCGTCGGATCAGGGGCAGACGCCAATCGCCCGCTGGCCGCTTTCCGCGCTTCTGCCTTCTGCATACCGGCCTCTGGCTTCTGACTTCATCTGCCAGCAGAATCCTCCCTGCCTCGGCGCTGCCCAGATTCCCGGTGACATACAGCCGGTCGCCGGGCCGCGCCCCGCTGCGAAGCCTCGGCGAGCGGGTTTTGCCGACGGCCGTCAGCGCCAGCAGCAACTGGTCCGCAACGATGATATCTCCGCCGGCGACCTCGCATCCCATCTCCGCGCATACATCCTCGATGCCCGAGTACAACTGACGCACCTGCTGCTTCATGCCCGACGCGTGGCGCTTGAAGCCGGCGTCAGCCCGGCGTCGGGCTTCCGGCGTCAGGCATGGAGCGTTCCCTGGCAGCGCGAGCGATACGAATACGGCTTCGGGCTCGGCAGCCATGGCTGTGACGTCCGAGATAGCACCACAGGCACACCGCTCGCCCACCTGACGGAGACTCATGTAGGAGAGGTCGAAGTGCACTCCCTCGGCATACGCGTCGGTGGTAACCACGGTCCCGTCCTTCAAGACGGCCGCGTCGTCGCCGATACCCAGCCGCACCCGGCCGCGGCTCGTGACGGTTCGCTGGATTACCCGGATGAGACTCTCTTCGGTTATCTTCCGGCTGGGCATGTGAGTTCACTCCAGCTTACGCCCCCGGTACTCCAAGTCAATCTCACCGCGCGAGCCCCGCGGCTTGCTTGACTATCCTCGCTTTTTGGCCATACTGACGCGTTGACAATCACCGAGTTCCAGCGGCTCATCCGTGACATCTACTTCAACAAGGACAGCCGGCGCGGCAGCGACGGCACCTTTCGCTGGCTGGTCGAGGAGACCGGCGAACTCGCCCGGGCCATGCGCAAGGACGACCGAGCCAACCTCGAAGAGGAGTTCGCCGACGTCCTCGCCTGGCTGTCGAGCCTGGCCTCACTTGAAGGCATCGATATGGAAGCAGCCTGCGCCAAGTACGCCAAGGGCTGCCCGAAGTGCCACAGGATTCCGTGCGCGTGCGACGAAGTCGTGGTCTAGTGGTCAAGTGGTCTAGTGGTCCAGTGCCCAATGTTGCATTCGTCATTCGCAGTTCGTCATTCGTCATTTCCTCCAAGGAGGCTTCCCAGGTATGATTCCTTTTCTCATCCTGCTGCTCGCAGCAGGTCAGACGGCTCCGCCCGAAACGACCGCGGCGGTTCTGGCTCCGCCGGCGCCCCCGGTTGCAGTCAGGGCATTCGATACGCCCAACGACGCCGGCAAGTCGATTACTCTGAGGTGGTCGGCAGCGGACACGCTGGCCCGGACCTGGCTGATTGAGCGGACCGGACCAGAGGGCCCCAAGGTAATCGCGACCAGCGAGCCCGGCGAAACAAACTACCTTGACGAGGAAGTGAAGGACCGGATTCGCTACACATATCGCATCGCGGCCGTGGCCGGCGGAGACACGGTGTGGTCCGCTCCCGCTGCCGCGGTAGCTAGCACGCCGCAGTTCTTCAACACCAGCCGCGTCAACATACTGATTGCGATGGTCATCTTCTTCGCGCTGGTCGTCTACTACATCGAGTCGGCCAAGAAGGGCAAGAACCTCTTCGTCCGGCGCATCGCCGGGCTCGACGCGGTCGAGGAAGCTGTCGGCCGCGCCACCGAGATGGGCAAGCCGATTGTCTATGTGCCCGGGCTCGGCTCGGTTGCCGACATTGCCACCATCGCCTCGCTCAACATCCTCGGCGAAGTGGCCAAGAAAGTCGCGCAGTACGACTCGGCGCTGCTCGTGCCGAACCGCGACCCGATTGTCTATACGGTCGCGCGGGAGATAGTCAAGGAATCCTATACCAAGGCCGGCCGGCCCGACGCGTTCCGACAGGACAGCGTCTTTTTCGTAACGTCCGAGCAGTTCGCCTATGCCGCTGCCGTGGACGGGCTGATGGTGCGCGAGAAGCCGGCCACCAACTTCTTCCTCGGCATGTTCTGGGCCGAGTCACTGGTGCTGGCCGAGACCGGCGCGACGACCGGCGCCATCCAGATTGCCGGCACCGACTCGGTCTTCCAGCTACCGTTCTTCATCACCGCCTGCGACTACACACTCATCGGCGAAGAACTCTACGCCGCCTCGGCCTACCTCTCGCGCGAGCCGCTGCTTTTGGGCTCGCTCAAGGGCCAGGACTACGGCAAGATGGTGATTCTCCTCACCCTCGTCGTCGGCTCGGCCCTGCTGCTCCTGAGCAAGGTGCCGGCCCTGAGTTTCTTCAGCAACATCCTCGGCTTCTTCAGCACCCGCTAGGAGGAGAAGATGAAACGAACCATACCACTCGCAATCGTCCTGACAATGGGCATCACGATGATGGTGCAGTTCTTCGTTCCGCACCCGGTGTCGGTCGGTTACTACGACCTGACCACCAGGTGGATACGCATCGTCGGTGCCTTCGCCCTGGTGCTGGGCACGGGCAGCTTCATCATGTTCCACTCCGACAAGGTTCGACGCCGTCGGCAGGGCTGGTACTACTCGATCATCTCGCTGGTCGCCCTGGTCGTTACGACGGTCATCGGGCTCGGTTGGGGAATCCGGCCCGGCTCGATCCTCCAGAACGTCATCTACGCCAACTTCCTGGTGCCGCTCAACGCCTCGATGTTCGCCATCCTCGCGTTCTACATGGCCTCGGCCGCGTACCGGGCGTTCCGCGCCCGCACCAAAGAAGCCGCCCTGCTGCTGATCGCTGCCTTCATCGTGATGCTCGGGATGGTGCCCATCGGCGCGTCCATCTGGGGCAAGCTGCCCGAACTCGCCGAATGGGTGCTGTCCGTGCCGAACATGGCAGCCAAGCGGGCCATCATCTTCGGCGTCGCTCTGGGCGGCATCGCCACCTCGCTCAAGGTCATTCTCGGCATTGAACGCGGCTGGCTCGGAGGAGGCAAGCAATGAAGTTCTTTGATGCCCTCCAGAGGATCGACCGGCGCATCATCTACATCGTGATGGGCCTGCTCGTCATCTTCCCGCTGGTCAAGCCGCTCGGGCTTGGTGTCAGCTCCGGCCCACGGGCGCGGACGCTCTTCGACGCCGTCGATTCGATTCCGGCCGGCAGAACGCTGCTCATCTCGGTTGATTTCGACCCGAGCTCGATGCCCGAGCTCTACCCTATGCTCGCGGCGCTGATGCGCCACGCCTTTGCCCGGGACGTCAAGGTGCTGCTCTGCGGGCTCTGGGTCACTGGTGCCGGCCTTGCCGACAAGGCCGTCACCGAGATACCGCCCGAGTATGGCAAGAAGTACGGCGATGACGTAGTCTACCTCGGCTGGAAGGCCGGCATCGACGCGGTCATCCTCGGTATGGGTGAGAATATCAAGAACGTCTTTCCCACCGACTACTACGGCCATCCACTCGACTCGCTCAGAATGATGAACGAGGTCGTCCGCCTGCGCGACATCCCGATGGCCGTCGCGATCTCGGCCGGCACGCCCGGATACACGGACTGGCTCAATTTCGCCCAGTCACGGTACGGGCTCAGGCTCGGCGCCGGCGTCACCGCAGTGTCGGCGGCTGATGCCTACCCGTACCTGCAAACTGGACAACTCACCGGCCTGCTCGCCGGCATGAAGGGCGGAGCCGAGTACGAAGTGCTGGTTCAGAAGAAGGACTACTCCAGGGCCTACATGCCGGCGGTCGCGGCAATGGACTCGCAGTCGCTTGCCCACGTCGTGATTATGCTGCTCGTTATCGTCGGCAACATAGCCTACTTCGCCACGAGAAAGCGGGGTGCGTGATGCACGTCTCAACCGACATCCTCACCTGGGTCGCGGTCGTCCTTACCGTCGGCATCTTCTCTTTCCTCTGGAAGGACAACCCCTTCTACAAGTTCTGCGAACACCTCTTCGTCGGCATATCTCTCGGCTACTTCATCTCGCTCACCTGGTATAACGCGGTCTATCCCGACCTGTTCCGGCCCCTCTTCGTCCAGCCCCTTTCCGAAGTCTCGCTGGGAAACAAGCTGCTGTTCATCATCCCGCTCCTGCTCGGGCTCTGTTACTTCTGCCGCTTCATACCGCGGGTGTCGTGGCTGGTCCGGTTCCCGATGGCGTTTGTTCTCGGCTGGGGCGCGGGTGTGACGATACCGGCCGTCCTCCAGACGAGCATCATCAGGCAGATGCAGGGCACGTTCCTCACCCCGGGCATCTTTGCCCGCTGGGACGTCTTTCTCTGGGCAATCATCTCGTTCGTCGGCGTCGTCTGTTCGGTGCTCTACTTCTTCTTCTCTCGGGAGCACAAAGGCGCACTGAAAGTGGCGTCCGAAACCGGCATCGTCTTCCTGATGGTCGGGTTCGGCGCGTCATTCGGCTACACGGTGATGGCCCGCATGTCGCTCCTCATCGGGAGGTTCCAGTTCCTGCTCAGGGACTGGCTCGGACTGATACAGTAGCGATGGTTCGTCTTGGACTGACCCTGCTTGCGGCCATGGCACTCGCCGCGGCCGCGGGCATCGAGGGCGTTCCGACTGACTCCCGGCTGTACGGCGACTTCGACCTGCTAAAGACCTCGGGCCTCATCCACTCCATGCCCGCCACGAGCCGGCCCTGGACCCGCGGCGAGTGCGTGCGACTGCTGCTCGAAGCCAGCGGCGCGAGCCCGAACTCGCTTGGCCCGGCGCAACTCGCAGCGCTCAGGCGCCTTGAGTTCGAGTTCGGCTCAGAACTCCCGGCGCCGCCGGCCCGTCATCCGCTGGTCCGTATTCCGGTTTCCGACCTGGGAAACGACGAAGCCCGCTGCGACTTCTTCTCGCGCGTCGGTGCGACCCTCGACACGCAGCGCCTGTCACTGGGCGCCGTCATCAACAACCGGCCGGACAAGGACTTCGTCTTCTACGAGCGGTTCGAGCTCACCGGCTGGAACCCCCGGATAATCGAGACGCAGCTCCCGACCGATTCCTCAGGTACACACATCCCGGGTATGCGCTACCTGCCGTGGCGCGACCTGGTTACGCTCGAAACCGAAGTCGCCTATCTTGCGTTCAGGCTTCCCTGGCTTCGGCTCGAACTCGGCCGCGACGAATTCGTCTGGGGTCCGGGCTACACCGGCTCAGTGATGCTCGACGACAACGCGCCAGCGCTCGACCACGTCCAGCTCTGTGCCAGCTACCGCAACTTCAAGTTCGTAAGCTTCACCTCTCTGCTGTCACGCTGGGGCATGAAACCGCGCTGGCTCGCGGCCCAGCGTCTCGAGGTTTCGCTCTGGAACCGGCTTACCCTCGGCGGCGCGATGATGAGCGTAACGTCGTGGGACGAACTCCAGCCGCGACAGCTCGGCGGGCTGATAAATCCGCTCATCCCCATTCTCCTGACGACCGCAAACACGAGCATGACCGACAACGCGCTCGTCGGCGTCGACGCAGTCTGCTACCTCCCGCGCACGAAGCTCTACGGCCAGCTCTTCCTGGACAACTACGAGTTCAACGACCTTAAGAGAGCGCCGAATGCGGTCGGCCTGCAAGGAGGCGCCTACTGGACTCCGAACCTGCCGCTGGAAGCAAGACTCGAATACACCCGCGTCACGGCGTTCACCTACTACCATCGCGTCCACTACGTCATGTACGAAAACTTCCTGACTCCGCTCGGCCACCCGCTCGGCCCGGACGCCGACCAGCTCTTCGCAACCGTGAATGTCATTCCCAATGACTGGCTCAAGGTCAGCATCGGGGCCGACTACACCCGCCGCGGTTACCACAACCGTGGCGACTACCTGCGCAAGAGCTACAAGGACACGCTGGACTGGTGGTATCTGCGCCAGCACGACGAGTTCCCGACCCGCGGCTGGGATACGCTGTCAAACACAGTGACTGAAGAAGTAGACAAGACCATCCGTATCGCACCGGGGATTGAGATCCGCGCGCTCCGTGACTTGTTCGTCTCGCTGTCAGTCGGCCTGTGGCGCAGCCATAACCACCAGGGAGCGGTCGGCCTCAACAAGAACGGCGTCGACCTCGCGCTCAAGGTCGAGTACCGTTACTAGGAGTCTGGCCGAAAAGTCT
>DDXO01000120.1:105303-142038 GCA_002347155.1 Caldifarciminota bacterium UBA2258 | reverse complement strand
GTCGCGGGTTCAAATCCCGTCTCCCGCTCTTCCGAAGTCCGAAGGGCGAACGTCCAACTCCGAGTTCCGGACTTCGGCATTCGGACTTCGCACTTCGTCCTTTCCTTCGGGGCGGCTTAGCCAAGCAGCAAGGCGACGGTCTGCAAAACCGTTATGCTCGGGTGCAAATCCCGAAGCCGCCTCTTCCCATTCCAGCGCCGGCCGGATTCAACCACCAAGACACAAAGACACCAAACCTGCAACCCGAGTCTCGGACGAGGAATCCGCGCCTGTACCGCTGACATCCTGCGCCTGACCTCTTACGCCTGACTTCGGTCGCGGCCCGAACAGCTCTCATCTCAAAGCTGACTTCCTCCTTCTGACTTCGTCTGGCTGCCTATCTGGTCATTGGGCCTTAGACTGGGTCTCTCGTTCCTCTTCCCCTGTTTGCTGTCTGCCATCTACTGACTGCTTTCCTCTGCCCGCCACTCGCTCCGTTGCTCCCTTCATCTCTCTATCGCTCTATCCCTTGCCTTCCTCAATCTTCAATCTAAAATCTGGAATCTTCAATTGGCTGCCGGGGTGGCGGAATTGGCAGACGCCAGGGACTTAAAATCCCTTGACCCGGATACGGGTCGTGCCGGTTCGACTCCGGCCCCCGGCACTCCTCATCTCAGCCCGCCCTTGCCGCCCTGCGCCCCAGAACCGGAATCGAAGCCGCGAAGGGCGCGATGGACACGAATGACGGAACCGGAGTACCATCCACAGATTCCGCAGACGGCGCGGAGCGTCGCCCTGAGCGAAGTCGAAGGGTCTCCGGAGTATCATCCACAGATTCCGCAGACTCACGAAGACTCGGGTTCCGGACAGGTGATGATGAATATTCCCTGAATCGGTGTAACCGATTCGGATTTCAACCGCCGATACACGCCGACAAACGCCGATGGGCATCCCGGTTCGGAACCATATCTGCGTTCATCTGCGGTTACATCCTGCAGTTTGACTTGCGTCCGAGTCGCCGCGTCTATCTGCGGCTTCATCGTCTTCGTGGCATGCTGCAGTCTGACTTGCGCGCAGGGGTTGACTCCTCTGTCGGACTCGAGGTCCGGTCTCGCCCTTGACATTGCCTCCACTACGCGGAGAATCACGCAGCAAGATGAGCATGACATCCCCGGCAGCAAACGCGGATGCCGACATCAGGCTCGACCAGACCTACATTCCCTCAGATGACATCGTGGCCCGCGAAATCGAAGGCGAGTTGATCCTCGTCCCCATGGTTGCCGGGATCGGCGACATGGAGGACGAACTCTTCTCTCTGAACGACACCGGCAAGGACATCTGGCGCAGGCTGGATGGCAAGACCACTTTGGCCGAGGTCGCAAAGGCCTTGACCGCAGAGTACAGCGCCCCGCCGGGCGAAATCGAGGGCGACGTACTCGGGCTGGTCGGAGAGCTGGTCCGCAGGAAGATGCTGCGGCTTATCAAGCCGGATGCCTGAACGGCCCGCAGCCCCGAGTCTCAAACACCACAGAGGAAACGAGCGGCGCCTTTCGGGGCCGGCGCTGGTTGAATTGATGCGGGCCGTCCTGGACAAGGGGCGGCCCTTTCGGTTCTGCGCCCGAGGCTGGAGCATGTCACCGTTCATTCGGGATGGCGACGTGATTACGGTCGCGCCGCTTTCGCCGCGCGGCGGCTCAGGCGCGTGGACCTGCGGCAACGGACAGGTCGTGGCGTTGGTCAACCCCGTAAACCGGCGGCTGGTCGTGCATCGGGTTGTCGGCCGGCGCGAATCCAGCTTCCTTGTCCAGGGTGACAACCTGCCGGAACCAGCCATCACTACGGTTGACCGCGACTGCGTTCTCGGGCGAGTCGTCCGGGTCGAGCGGGGACGGAGACGCATTCGGCTCGGACTCGGCCCGGAGCGCTTCGCCATAGCATTCCTCTCCCGGGTCGGGTTGCTCATCCCGGCTGTGGCCCGGGCCGTCGTGATGGTACGCTTCTTGAGGAAACGTCGTCAAGACGCTTTGGCCCGGGCCGGTACCGAAGAGGTCAGCGGTACCCGATGACAGCGGGGTTCGTCGAGCAGGGCCGGACAGACGTGCTGCCCCGGCTGCCGCTGCAGGGGAGCATTGACTTCACCTACCGATGCAACAACAACTGCCGGCATTGCTGGGTGCGCCTGCCGGCAACCGCGGGCGAGCAGGAGCAAGAACTGAGCTTTGAAGAGATTCGGCGCATCGCCGATGAGGCGCAGGCAATGGGCTGCCGGGAGTGGGCGATTTCCGGCGGCGAGCCGATGCTCCGGCCCGACTTTATGGAGCTTTTCGATTATCTCACCCGCAGGGCCCGGGGCTACACCATCAACACCAACGGTACGCTCATCACGCCTGAAATCGCCCGACTGCTGACGTGCAAAGGGTCGAAGCTGGTGGCCCTGTACGGCGCTACCGCCGAAGTGCATGACCACATCACGCGCACGCCGGGTTCGTTCGACGCTGTGATGCGGGGCTTTCGGTATCTTCGGGAGGCCGGGGCCGGATTCACCGTCCAGTTCATTCCGATGCGCGACAACTACCACCAGTACGACGACATGGTGAAGCTCGCCAAGTCTATCAGTCCGCACTACCGGGTAGGCGCTGCATGGCTCTACCTCTCGGCGTGCGGTTCTGCCCAGCGCAACGCTGAGATATCCCGCCAGCGTCTGGAGCCGAACCAGGTCGTCGCCCTGGACCAACCCGACATGGCCGAGGCAGAGGTCAAGGTCGAGGTCAAGGCGGAAGGTGACGACCGCGTGTTTGCCGGTTGCATCGCAAACCGCCGGGATTTCCACGTCGACCCCTACGGGGGGATGACATTCTGCTCTTTCATCAGGGACCCGGCCCTGCGCTTCGACCTGCGCAAGGGGACGTTTCGCACGGCGTGGGAGGAGTTCATACCCGGCCTGGCCGACAAGGTGCGCGGCGGGCGCGAGTACCTGGAGAACTGCGGCTCGTGCGAACTCCGCCGCGACTGCCGCTGGTGCGGCGTATACGGCTGTCTTGAACACGGCCGGTACGGGGCAAAGGTGGAATACCTGTGTGATGCGGCGCGTGAGAACCGGCGCTTCAAGGAACGGTGGCGGCAAGACCATCGCCGCTACTTCGAGATTGCCGGCATTACGCTTCAGGTCGAATCGGACGTGCCGTTCACCGACCAGACGCTTCACGCAAAGTTCCGAGCGTTCCGCAAGGATGGTCCGGGCTCTGATACGGTTGTCGTTCGTCACCACTTCGCGTTACCCGAAGTCAGGACCGAGGAACTTGGCCGGCAAGTCTACCGCAAGCCGCCATGGGCGGTATTCCACAAGGCCCGGTCATGGGTCTACCTCGGCATCTCGCCTGACCCCGATGACCATGAACTGCACCGGGTGGTTGTCTTCAACCATGACTACTCGCGGGGGGAGGTTTATCATCCCAGCGATGCGGTCTTCCGGCAGGGGAACCTGCAGTCGCTAACGCTGATGCCGACCGACCAGATTCTCCTGGCCCAGCTTCTTGCCGACCGCCGGGGTTGTCTGCTCCACTCGGCCGGAGCGGTCGTCAGCGCAAGCTCAAGCGCCAAGCTCAAGCAGCCGGCCGAAGGCGTGGGTTTGCTGTTTGTCGGTCATTCGGAGGCGGGCAAGTCAACCACGGTGAAGCTCCTCCAGGACAGGGCTGAGATTCTGTGCGATGACCGGAATATAGTGAGGAAAGAAGGGACAGGTAAAGGTGAAGGTAGAGAAGGAGAATCGGACGGACAGGGTCGTTTCAGAGTCTACGGAACTTGGAGTCACGGCGAGGTGCCGCTCGTCTCAGCATCATCGGCGCCGCTGCGGGCCATACTGTTTCTCAAGCAGTCTCCTGACAACCGCCTGGTTCCGGTCACCGACCGCCGCGAGGCGCTGAAGCGTCTGCTGGCCTGCGTGATTCGTCCGCTGGAGACGGCCGGCTGGTGGCAGAAGACGCTTTCCGTAGTCGAAGCCCTGGCCCGCGAGGTTCCCTGCTACATCATGGAGTTCGACAAGAGCGGCCGAATCGTGGAGCAGATTCTGGGCCTGGCCGGAGGAGAGGCAAAGGTTAAGGTAAAGGCAAAGGTAAAGGTAAAGGTAACAGATGACATCTTCCCAGTCTCAACCTAGTCCTCAACCTCTACCTCTGCCTTCACCTCTACCTTTACCTTCCTCTTCCTACGTCGAGAAAATCAGAGCTGACCGGGCCGGGCTCTGGCCGAAGCAGAAGCCGCTGCTCGGCCATCTCGATATCGAGCTGACCGAGCGCTGTAACAACAACTGTATCCACTGCTGCATCAACCTGCCGAAGGACGACCGCCGTGCGCAGGAGAAAGAGATGCTGACCGAAGCAGTCAAGGGCGTTCTCACCGAGGCCGCCGCGCTCGGCTGTCTGTCCGTGCGATTCACCGGCGGAGAACCGTTGCTGCGTGAGGACTTCGAGGAGCTTTACCTTTTCGCCCGGCGGCTGGGCATGAAGGTGCTGCTTTTCACCAACGCCCGGCTCGTCACGCCGCAGCTTGCCGACCTGTTTGCCCGGGTCCCGCCCGGTGAGTTAGTCGAGGTTACGGTCTACGGCATGAAGCCTGAGTCCTACGAGGCGGTGTCCCGGGTGCCGGGTTCGTATGCCGAGTTCCGGAGAGGCGTGGACCTGCTGCTCGACCGCCGAGTGCCTTTCGTCGTGAAAGGGGCGCTGCTGCCGCCGAACCGTGGCGAGATGGACGAGTTTGAGGCCTGGGCCGCCACTATTCCCGGGATGGAGCGCCCGCCCGGTTATTCCATGTTCTTCGACCTCAGGGGACGCCGGGACTCGCCGACAAGGAATCGGCAGATAAGCGCGCTGCGCCTGTCACCCGAGGATGGTGTCGCAGTCATCTCTCGCCGCCGAGAGGAGTACGTCAGGGAAATGGCGCAGTTCTGCACGAAGTTGATGGGCCCAGCCGGAGACAGGCTGTTCAACTGCGGTGCCGGCCACGGTACGTGCGTCGATGCGTACGGCCGGGCACAGATGTGTATGGGTCTTCGCCACCCCCAAATGGCGTACGACCTCGGGGTCGGTTCGCTCCGCGACGCACTCGCGGATTTCTTCCCGCGCCTGCGGGAAACGAAGGCCACGAACCCCGACTATCTCGCACGCTGCGCGCACTGCTTCCTGAAGGGCCTGTGCGAGCAGTGTCCGGCCAAGTCCTGGGCCGAGCACGGTACGCTCGATTCTCCGGTCGAGTACCTGTGCCAGGTTGCCCACGCTCAGGCCCGGGACCTCGGCCTGCTGCGCGACGGTGAACGGGCCTGGGAGGTTTCAGACTGGCGCAGCAGAACTGAAAGGTTGAGGTAGAGGTGAAGGTAGAGAGTGACAGGGACGAGATGACGAAGGACGAAGGACCAAACGACGAGGGACGTTCGACCTTGTCCTCAACCTCTACCTTCACCTCTACCTCTACCTACTCCTCTGTCACTCCGCTGCCGGGCTTCGAACTCTGGGACCGGATGAAGGAACGGCGGGCGCCGATTTCCTTCGACCTTGAGGTCACTGCCCGCTGCAACAACAACTGTCGTCACTGCTACATCAACCTGCCGGCAGGGGACTCAGAAGCCAAGGCCGGGGAGCTCTCGCTCGCCGAAATCGAGCGCATCGCCCGCGAGGCAGTATCGATGGGCACGATGTGGTGTCTCGTGACCGGCGGCGAACCGTTACTGCGCGAGGACTTCCTTGAGCTGTACCTTATGCTCAAGCGCATGGGCCTGCTCGTGTCGGTCTTCACCAACGCCTGCCTGGTCACGCAAGAGCACGTCGAGCTGTTCCGCAAGTTCCCACCGCGCGACATCGAGGTGACGGTGTACGGCGCGACCGAGGCGACCTACGAGAAGGTTGCACGCAGGGCGGGGTCGTTCAAGGCCTTCGAGCGCGGTCTGGACCGGCTGCTTTCGGGCGACGTGAAGGTGCGCTTGAAAGCAATGGCCCTTCGCTCCAACGTCCACGAGCTGGATGAGATCGCCGGTTTCTGCCGCGTCCGCACCAGAGACTACTACCGGTTCGACCCGCTGCTCCACTTGCGCTTCGACGGCGACCCGGTCCGCAATGCCGAGATAAAGGCTGAGCGGCTCAGCCCGGAGGAGATTGTAGCCGTCGAGCGGGCAGACACGGAGAGGTTTGGAGCATTGCAGAAAGGCTGCAACGAGCTCATCCTGCCCGAGCAGGAGCACGCGGGCTGCGACCACCTGTTCCATTGCGGGGCAGGGATTGGTAGCTTCAGCGTCAGCTACGACGGCAAGTTCCGGCTCTGCTCGTCCCTGTGGCATCCGGACACGGTTTACGACCTGCGCCGCGGCACGCTTCATGATGCTTGGAACCGGCACGTTCCCCGCGTGCGCGACCTGCGTTCGAATCGCAAGGAGTTCCTGGAACGCTGCCGGGTCTGCCCGATAATCAACCTCTGCCTCTGGTGCCCGGCGCATGCGCATCTTGAGACCGGCGAGATGGACACGGTGATTGACTACTTCTGCCAAGTCGCCCACGCGCGGGCAGCGGCGCTGGGACATTGGGAAAAGGCAGAGGCAAAGGCAAAGGTCAAGGCTGAGGTTAAGGCCAAGGTTGAGAAGAAGAGAGGTCAGAACGCGCAGGGTCTCCGACTGACTAGCGACGGAGTGATGGCGGGCGGTACGGTAGTCTGTTAGGCGATCGGAAACACGGAGGTGTAGCGTGACAACCGGAAAGAATGAAGAGAGAGACAACGTTACCGACAAGAAGAAATGGGGCACGCCCCTACTCAGAGTTTTCACGAGCACGAGGACGGAAGAGAGGATACTTGCCAACTGCAAGCACAGCTATCAGTCCTTCAGCGGCCCCGAGGGCCGAAACAACATCTGTACTGTGTATGTTTCCTGCATTGGTCGATGCTCGACTGAGGTAGGCAGTTAGCATCCATCCGCTTGGCGGTCACAGTACACGCATAGTCGCGATAGAGCCGCCGACTGGCCGGGTGCTTGACTGGCGGGCTGGTTGGGGTAGACTTGACTCAGAGGCATCTAGCCAGCATTTGGCTGACTCGAAAGCATGACGAAACCCAAGCAGGACCCTGCCGTCGGAGAGCGACCTGTCCGGAGGTACGTGCCTCCGCGGGCAATCAGTTTGAGCGATGCCGAGGTCGGCTTCGGGGGCTCGTGCAGTCCCGGTAGCTACGCGAATGGTTCGTGCAATACCGGCGGGTCTGCGGGCGGTAAGTGCCACACCGGTGTCTCGGCCGGAGGATGCGGACAGGGCACCGCCGGAAACAGGCCGTATCCACAGAACGAGTCGTACTGGTAGCGTCGCCTGAGGGTGCCCGCTCTGCGCCGGGACGCGGGAGCAATGTGCGTTCATCCGTGAGACCCATCTCAGCCTCGGCTTGAGCTGTGGGCTTGCGCTTGAGCCTCGATAGTTTGTCCTCATGACCAAGTCTTACGTCACAGAGTTGCCGCTGTCCGAGCCGGAGCAGTATCCAGTCGCCAGTCCCGAGCCGCAAAGTTCATCTTCCCTTGCCGCCGAGTTGCTCGCCCGGTGGCTGTGCAGACGGGGACCGGAGACCGGGGACCGAAGAGCGAAAACCAAGAACCAAGAACCAGAAACCAGGAACTACGGACCGAGGACGGGAGACCGAGGACCGGAGTCGGTTGACTGGAGAGAGGTCGTTGATGCCGCGATTGACCGGAACCTTGCCCCGCTGCTCCTGCACCGTCTGAAGCAGAGCGATGCCGAGGCCGACGTTCCTCCGGAGGAATGGGAGAGGCTGCAGCGGGCCTTCCTGGTCAGTGTCGGCAGGAGCGCACGGCTGCAGCGGGGGCTCGGAAAGGTGCTCGAGTCGCTACGCGACCACGGCCTGCCCGCAATCGTCCTGAAGGGTGCGTACCTGGCCGAGGCGGTCTACAGCAATGCCGCGCTCCGTCCGATGGGCGACGTGGACCTCCTCATCCGCGAGACCGGCCTTGCGAAGGCCCAAGCCGTTCTTCTCGAGATGGGCGGAGTCCACCGGCAGTACGACGAGGCCGAGGCCGACCGCAGCCGGAGGCGCCACCTGCCGCAGACGACCCTTGGCCGCCTGGTCGTGGAGCTGCACTGGAACATCGTATCGCCGGCCGGCCTGGTCCGGGTTGACGTCGCAGGTCTCTGGAACCGGGCCTGCCCATGCCGCATCGCCGGTGTCGACACCCTCTGTCTTTCGCCCGAGGACATGCTGCTTCACCTCTGCCTGCACGCCTGCTATGAAGACCATCTTTCCGACCTCCGTAGTCTGGCGGATATCGCCGCGACTGCCCGGCGCTTTGGGAGAGAGCTTGACTGGGAGCAGCTTTCGGCGCGCGGGCATGAGTGGGGTGGGTCGCGCTACGTTGGCCTGGCCCTGCACATGGCTCGGGCCTTGCTCGGCGCCGAAGTCCCCGACAAGGCCCTCGAACTGCTGGTTCCGGGCGGCATCAGTCCGGACATGCTTGCGGCGGCGAAGCAGTCGCTGCTGGACCAGACCGGGTACGGCCGCTGGCAGACGTTCTTCGACGCGGCCCGGGCCTCCACATTTACCGAGAAGGCAAAGCTCTCCTGGAGACGGGTTTTCCTGTCCCGTAGCGAGATGGCGGCGACATATCCAAAGTCTCGCGTCGGGTTCTTTCTCCCCTGGTACTACGGACGACGTGTCGTGGACCTGGTCGGGCGTTACCTGTCTCACTCGCTGCGGCGCCGGCGACTACTGCGCCGGGGCCGCGGCAGCGACCCTCACGCCGCGCTGGTCAGGTGGCTGTCAGGAGAGAACCAGCAGCCCGGCCCGCACGCGTAGACCGCGTTCCGCCCGCCTGCTTCTGCTCTCGCCGTGCAACCACGTCCAATCTTCAATCTGGAATCTGCAATCTGAAATGCGGCCGTTGGCCGCTAGCTCTTTCCTGACCCCAGCCAGTCGGAGAGCGACGCGTAGCGGCTGCGCCGGAAACCGGCCCGCATGAACCGGGCAAGAATCCGAGCGTAGGACGGGAACGCGCGCAGCGCGTCCCTCAGGCGGAGCAGGTAGTACAGGTAGATATGACGCGAGTTGCGCGACGCCGGGTATCTCGCGGCCATCTCGTCGCGCGAGAGGAAGACGCGACTCCGGAACCATCTGACTTCGTCCCCGAGCGAACCGGCGCTTGACGGAAAGAGAGACGGAAGCCGGGGACCGTACCCGGTCTGCGTAACGACGGACTCCTTTGCTGCCGCGAGCACGTGCGGGTCGATGCCGCCGGGCACCAACCGCTCAAGGACCTCGCCCGGCACTTCCGCACCGAGCAGGTCTCCGCCCAGACAGAGCGTAAGACCCACATGCCTCTCCGCGCCCCACTCGCGGGCGCGTTCGACCAGTGCGGCCCAGTCGATGTCGCGTCCGAACCGGTGAATGACCTCGGCAAGGTCGCACAGGGACCGGAGTTCCGCAAGCCAGTTCGCTTGGCTGACGTGCAGACACAAATGTAGTATCAGGTCATCAGGACACAACGCCAGCGCCTCGACGCCGGCGACATGGGCCGGACGGGCCCTTTGCCAGAGACCTCTTGCGTCTATCTTGAACGGCCCGGCTTCGCTGGTGATGGTCCAATGCAGCTCGACGGTAAGGTTGTGAATCTGGATTTGCTGGATGTGTCTGCCGGTCCCGCGGTCCGGCTCTTCGTTCACGGGTCTCGTCTCACCCGTGGGTGGCGCTGGTCGGTATTGCTCCGCGGGAGTCGTGCTCATTGCGAGTAGCGCAGACTCGGCCTTTGCCAGCTCAGCCTGATTGACCAGAAGGTCAACATCGCACATGGACCGGAGCGCGACATCGCCGTAGACGGCCTCGGCGAGGTACGCCCCTTTAAGCACGATCACCGGGATGCCGGAACTCCGCAGACGGTCCAGCACTGCCCGAAGCTCGCGGAAGAGGCGCGTGTTTCGGTCGCCGTTCGTGAAGTAGGCACGGCGTAGTTGCCGCCACTCATCAGCCGGGACGAAGTCACTCGCGCCGCTTTCCTTCAGCCGCTTGAAGAGCAGCGGCGCGACGTGCTCGCGGATTGCAGCGTCTACAACTCCAGCCCAGACGATCGCCTTCGGTCTTCGGTCTCCGGTCTCCAGTCTCCGTCCGGCCAGGCAGCGGAGGAGCAGAGCACCGGGCTCGGAATCTGCCGCGCCGCGGGTCTTCACTTCTGCCGACCGTTGCGGGAGGACACGGAGCACATCGCCGGATTCTAGAACTCCTGCTCCGACGTGTCAAGCGGCAGAGGGACGGAGGACGGAGGACAGAGGACAGTAGACAGTAGGCAGGAGACAGTAGGCAGGAGACAGTAGGCAGGAGACAGGAGGCAGGAGACAGGAGGCAGTAGACAGGAGGCAGGAGGCAGAGGACTGAGGAAGGAAAAAGTAAGATGGAAGACCGAGGACGGGAGACTGAGGACCGAAGACCGAGTACCAGAAACCAAAGACCACGAACCAAGAACTAGAAACCAAGAACCACTAGCCCTCTCACCCACTCCTATTCCCGCTTCTGACTTCGTCCGCCCTCTCATCTGCCTCATCTGCAGTTTGACAGCCTGATGGCGCGGACTAGAATTGAAGTGTGCCGGGCAGGTTTCCTATCAAGGCAGCGACGCCGCTGGGGTTCAGCGTCGAGATTACTCGCGAGCGCTGGGATCTGATAACCTCAGTCAAGCATCCGGTCATGAACGGGCGCGAGGAGGCTGTCCAGGCAACCCTGGAGCAGCCGGATGTGATTCGGAGAAGTCGCCGCGATGCAGACGTGCTGCTTTTCTACAGAATGGAGCGACCTGGGCGCTGGGCGTGCGCGGTAGTCAGGCGTACAGTCGCGGGCGGATTGCTGGTGACGGCCTATCCAACGGATGCCGTGAAAGAAGGTGAGCAGATATGGGTCAAGTGAAACTATTCTACGACCGAGATGGCAATACGCTGACCGTCTGGTTCGGCGACAAGCAGGACGAGTATGTCTGCGAAGAGACCGGCGAAGAAGTCATCCTCATGAAGGACCGTGCCGGTCGCGTCATCGGCTTTGAGAAACTCAACTTCACCGTCCCCGCGACCGAACGGCTCCAGGTCGCCTTTGAGGCCGTCGCCAGCTAGCCCGCACCGAGCCACCCCCGGCCCGGCGTCCCCGCACAAGCGGATGAGGGACGGAGGACAGGAGGCAGGAGACAGGGGACAGGAGACAGGAGACAGGAGACGGAGGACCGAGTACCAGAAACCAAAGACCACGAACCAAAAACCAGAGACCAGGAACCAAAAACCCCTCGACCAGCAGCCCACTGGATTACCCCTCTCCGTAACTGCCACCCGCGAACCGACGCCTCGCGCCGACGGCGCATTCCGTCCCTCAATGTACCTCTCATTGCTCGACAGAAAGTACCGGCCAGCGTATCGTCAACTGTGTCTCAGACTGTGTCGCGCGCTGTATCGTCAACTGAATCCTGCACTCAACCTCGACCTGTATCTCAACCTGTATCCATCATTGTACGACCAAATGTTCGTGACATTGCGCCTGAGATTGAACCCGGCATCGTTTGCGTCAATGTTCGGCTCAGTGTTCGAGTCAATGTTCCGGTCATTGCGGGCGGCAATGCGTCTCGTATTGCCTGGGCGAAAGCCGCGGGGAAGGCAAGGGAGGGTGGTTTGGTAAGACCGGGGCAAAGATATTGGAACTGCGGGGTTTAGGCCAGGTTCCGCGCATCAGCGGAACTTGTAGTATACTACATATGCAGGAAATCGAATACTCGCCCGCCCAGGCTCAGGAGGATGGAGGACAGAAGACAGGAGACGGAAGACGGAGGACGGAAGACGGAAGACGGAGGACGGAGGACGGAGGACAGTAGGCAGTAGACAGGAGACAGGAGGCAGTAGGCAGGAGACAGGAGGCAGAAGACGGAGGAGGGAGGACGGAGGACGGAGGACGGAGGACGGAAGACAAAGGACAAAGGACTAAGGACTAAGGACTAAGGACTAAGGACAAAGGACAAAGGACTAAGGACAAAGGACTAAGGACTAAGGACTAAGGACTAAGGACTAAGGAATAAGGACGGAGGCCTGCCGCTCGACCACTAACCTTCCCGCTCCGTTCCCTTCTTGACACCGATGCCGCGCCTGCTATCCTCCACTCGTGGCAACCACCTGCGCCAGCGTCACTACGCTTCGGTCCCGGCGGGCCGAGATTCTCGAGATTGCCCGGAAGCACGGAGCCCGGAACGTGCGCATCTTCGGCTCGGTGGCGCGCGGTGACGCCGGACCGG
Source organism: Caldifarciminota bacterium UBA2258 (assembly GCA_002347155.1). Classification (GTDB taxonomy): domain Bacteria; phylum Hydrothermota; class Tepidihabitantia; order Tepidihabitantales; family Tepidihabitantaceae; genus UBA2258. The sequence goes on along the minus strand of DDXO01000120.1, from coordinate 129,776 downwards.
AAAGCGATGTCGACATCCTGGTTGAACTGGAACCCGGCCGGGGCCTCCTCGACCACGCGGCCCTGATGCTCGACCTCAGCGACCTGCTCGGCTGCAAAGTGGATGTCGTGTCCGACCGCGCCTTGCATTGGTACATCCGTGACCGCGTCCTGGCGGAAGCGGTCCCGCTGTGAAAGACGACCGGCTCTACCTCATCAGTATCATTGAATCCACCGACCGTATCATGAAGTACGTCGAGGGCGGCCGCGACGCATTTATGAAGTCGGACCTCGTTCAGGATGCCACGATCCGCAACTTCGAGACCATTGGAGAGGCCGCCCGGCACGTCTCGGCCGAGCTTCGGCGCGCTCACCCCGAAATACCCTGGCGGGAGGTCGTCGGTTTCCGCGATGTCCTGATTCACGACTACCTGCGCGTAGATGTGGCCGAGGTCTGGAACATTGTCGAAAACGACCTGCCGGCGCTGAAGCAGCGGCTATCTGCCATCCTTGCCGGGCTCCCGCCGGCGTCTTAGCCTAGGCGCGGGACGGAGGAGGGAGGACAAGAGGACCGAGGACGGAGATCGGAGACAAAGGACCAAGGGACTAGGGACAGGGACCACCAACCAAGAACCAAGAACCAAGAACCAAGAACTTCCCCCGCTCCTCGACCACTTGTCCACTAGACCACTAGACCACTTGCCCTCTCGCTCCTCTGCACTCTTCTCTCTCCTCGGTTTTGCCTCTTGGCCCTTGCCTTTTGGCTTCTGCCCGAAGTTCTGAACTCTGATTTCTGCTTTCTGAATTCTGAACTATCCCCCATCCTCCAGTGACCACTCGATCCCTTGTTCCCTTTCTCGCCTCTCGACCTCTAGACCACTTAGACCACTGGACCACTAACCTTCCCGCTTCCCGCCTCTGACTTCGTCCGAGTCCCGAACATCTCACATCTCTCATCTTCCATCTAACATCCGCCACTGGACCACTCTCTACTTCCCGCTTCCCGCCTCTGACTTCGTCCGCGTCCCAAACATCTCACATCTCTCATCTTCCATCTTACATCCGCCACTGAACCACTAGACCACTCGAACACTCCTCTTCCTCCAATCTGCAATCTGCAACCTGCAATCTGAAATCTTAAATGGCCGCGGCTCATCGCCGCGGCTTGACTTCCCTCTCATCCGCTTCTATCATCGGCCTCGGTATGCTACGAGCCGGCCCGACGCCTAACCGTGAACCTTTTTCTCGTCCCCGGTCTTCGGTCTCCGGACTCCTATCGATGCCCTCGGCTTCATTCGCTCCGCCCTCGCGACATGACTAGACCCTGGTTGTGAACGTGTTGGATAAGCTCCGCGTCCTGCAATGGCACATTGGGCTTATTCGCCGCCCAATCGCGGAACTGCTGGATGACTACTGCGACCGCGACATTGAGTGGCTGCGCATCACCCCGGAGCCGCAGACGGCGGCCGACCCGTTCGGTCTGATCCGCAACGGCCATCTGCATATCTTCTTTGAATACAGGCCCCACGGAAAGCTCGACGCCTTTATTGCCCACGTCCAAGTCGAACCGGACGGGCGGATCTCGCAGGCTCAACCGGTGCTAAAGCTGTCTTATCACCTTTCCTACCCGTTTCTGTTTGAGTTTGGCGGCGACCTGTACATGGTACCAGAGTCCGGCGAGGGTGGTGAGGTCATGCTCTTTCGCTGCACGGAGTTCCCGGTCCGCTGGGAGAAGGCGGCGGTCATTCTTCCAGGCGTTCGGTCCGCAGACAACACGATTGTCCAGCATGACGGGTGGTGGTGGCTATTTGCCGCATGCGGGGAAGGGTGGACCGAACTTCATCTCTGGTGGGCCACCAGCCCCTCGGGGCCTTGGTACCCGCATCCTCGGAATCCGGTCAAGACCGACCCCGGTTCCTCCCGCCCCGCCGGTACGCTGTTCACCAGAAACGGCGAGTTTTTTCGGCCGGCCATGGACAACACCGAAGTCTACGGTAGGCGGGTCGTAGTGAACCGCGTCACCGCGTTGTCGCCCGAGGAGTTCAGCGAGGAACCGGTGACCTACTTGGAGCCGGACTCCCGCAGCTTCTGCCCAAAGGCAAGACACACGCTGGCAGCGGTCGGGGACGATGTCACCCTCACCGATGGCGCCCGACGTGCATTTACCCTCAAGCCGCAGAGGCTACTCGGGAAACTCAGAGCGCACTCCGCAGCTCGCCGCAGAGCAGCGAGCAGGAGAGTCGGTGGTCGGTGATCTCGGAGCCGCTACCCCTCGCGAAGAGGCGAACATCCGCTCCGATGCCCAGGTCACAGAGCGCCGCTGGTGGTTGGTCGTCGCCATCCTTGCCCTGGTCGGGGCCGTTCTTGTGCTTCTCTCCACCGCCAAGTACGGAGCCGGACTCTCTCCCGACTCGGTCGGCTATCTTGATGCTGCTCGCAGTCTAGCATCGGGAAAGGGATTTGGATCTCTGGTCTGGTGGCCTCCTCTCTACCCGATGCTCCTTGCATTCGTGAGTTTCGCAACCGGGCTGGCCCCGACGGCTTTCGCGCACTTCGTCAACGCCGTTCTCTTTGCCCTTGTCATCTACCTCTCGGCCCAATTGCTCCATCCCGGTTCTCGCCGGTCCGTCGCCTACAGCCTGCTGGGTGTATGTGCCGTGCTGTTCGCCAGACCGTTCTCTGAGGTCTACGCCATGGCGTGGTCGGAGTGTCTCTTTATCCCTTTGGTACTCCTGTACCTCATCTTTGCACAGCGGTACTGGGGCATTGGGGACGTGCTTTCGCTTGCAGTCATGACGCTTTCAACGGCGCTCGCATGCTTGACTCGTTACGTCGGCATCGCCCTTGTTCCTGCCGGCGTTCTGACAATCATCCTCGCCACCGGAGTGCACTTCAGGACGCGGCTAACCCGCGCATGCGCCTTCGCAGCCTTCTCGCTGGCGCCGCTGGGTCTCTGGGCGATGCGCAACCACCGATTGACGGGAACGTTCTTCGGTAACAGAGGGCCCCTCCAAAAGACGCTCGCAGATAGTGTCAAAGCCAGTGCCCAGGCAACGCTCTCGTGGTATGTACCCGCACACGGTATGGCGTTCATTGTGCTTGCGGGCATCGCCATTGCCTTGGTAGCGGTCATCTCGTTGCGCGCCGTCAGGGAGAGAGCCCTGAGTAGTCTAAAGGCCATTCTCTCGGATCATCCATCTGACCTGTTGTTCATGATGACTTACTTCGTCGTGCTCCTGGTGGCAGCGGCGCGCGACGCGGTACCGGAGTCCCGCACGCTGTCCCCCATCTACGTCCCCGCTACGCTGGTCCTCATGAAGCTCGGGTTATACCTGTTTGGCCCGACCCAAAGTCGCACCACTGCTTTCGCCAGCAGAGCTCCGTTGGTACTTCTGGCTCTGTGGCTCTGCTTTCCGTTGACCAGCACGGCACGAGACACGTCTGGTCGCCTAAGGGACGGCGCCGGAGGCTGTAACACCAAGGAGTGGCGCGAGAGTGAGACCGTCGCGTACGCTAAGCAGAAGCTATGCACCAACGACCATATCCCCGTATACAGCAACGGCCCGGACATTCTTTGGGCGTTGGCGGGCGTGAGCGCCAACTGGGCGCCGCGGAAGGTATATTACGGCTCGACAAAGCCAGCCAACGAACTTGGCGACCTGAGTGGACGGTGGCCCTCCGAGGGTGAGGCGTATCTTGTCTGGTTCAAGAACAAGGACCGCCCGTGGCTATTCCCGGTTGAGGAACTGGCGGAGATTGCGAACGTCGTCGAAATCGCGCGCCTCAGTGATGGTTCGATATACAAGGTGTCGGTGCGACAGACCATGGCGCAACCTTGACCTTCAACTCTCGCTGGCATGAAGAGCAGTAACCACGTTGAATACGCGATAACGCCGCCGAAGGGCTTCCTGTCCGTCAACTGGGGCGAGCTCTGGCGGTTCCGCGACCTTTTCCTCGTCCTCGCCTGGCGCGACATCACGGTCCGCTACAAGCAGACCGTGCTCGGCATCCTCTGGGCGCTCCTCCAGCCCGTGGTTACCATGATTGTCTTCACGTTCATCTTCAACCGCGTTGGGAGAATAGAAAGCGGCGACACCACGCCCTACCCGATCTTCCTCTATGTCGGCCTCATTCTCTGGCATTACTACTCAATGACTCTGACGAGCGCCAGCAATTCCCTGGTGACCTACCAGGCCATGCTGCAGAAGATCTACTTCCCGAGATTCATCATGCCGGCCAGCACGGCCGTGACCGGGCTCGTGGACCTGGCCATCGCCTCGTTGATTCTCGCCGGCATGATGGTCTACTACCGGTTCAGTCCTCCGCTCCTCGGACTTCTCGTCCTGCCCGTCCTGCTTCTCTGTACCATCCTTGCTGCCGTGGGCTTCGGATGCTTCCTGGCCGCCATCAACGTGAAGTACCGGGACGTCCGGCACGCTCTGCCTTTCTTCATCCAAATCCTCATGTATGTGACGCCGGTCATCTACCCGGTCAAGATGCTGGACAAGTACCCTGTCATCAAGTCCCTCATGCTCTGGCTCAACCCCATGTCCGGTGTCATTACCAACGCCCGCGCGGCCCTGCTCGGCCAGGGGCACTTTGACTGGACCATCATGGGCATTTCCTTCCTCATGAGCGGAGTGTACTTTGTGGTCGGGCTGTACTACTTCCGCAATACAGAACGCTACTTCGCGGACATCGTATGAGATGGCGAATGTTCAATCTCGAATGTCGAATCTACTTCCGCATCCGTACCCTCAATCCCTTGTCGAAGATTCGGGATTCCACATTCAAGATCCCAGATTCGATATTCGCGATTCGGATTCCCACATTCCAGATTCGCGATTCCACATTGGAGATTTCCTGCCATGACCTCTGAGGAGCTTCAGGACCGCACCCGCAAGTTCGCGCTGGATACGGTCAGATTCGTTGCTGCCTTGCCCAGGAACAAGGTCGCTGACGTTCTCGGCCGCCAGTTGCTCAGGTCCGCCACCTCGATAGGAGCGAACCACAGGGAAGCCGTACACGCAGAGTCCCGGGCGGACTTCATTCACAAGATGAATATCGTCGAGAAAGAGGCTGCGGAGACCGTCTACTGGCTTGAGCTATGCCACGACTCGTCTACTGGCGCAGCCTCCGTGTTGAAGCCCCTGCTTGAGGAATCCCGCGAGCTCCTTGCCATCTTCACCGCCGCGTGCCGAACAGCGAAGCGAAGATCGTGAATCTTGAAAGTGCAATCTGGAATCTACACTCGACATTGAAGATTCGAGATTCCAGATTCCCTACCCTACATACGACATTCAACATTCGAAATCGCAGATTCCCGCTTATACATTCGTGATTCGACATCACTCGTCGCCTCCACGCTCACTTGACTGCCCTCGCACATGAGGCATAATACGGGAACCGTGAAAGAGCGCTAGGAAATGTCCAAGCCCATCATCGAAATCGAGGGCGTTGGGAAAAGGTACCGCATTCGCGGGCAGCGCGAGCGCTACCTCTCCCTCCGTGACGAACTAGCCAAGTCCGCCCGTCGTCTGTCTCCTTTCTCCCGTCCCCGGTCTCCCGTCCCCGGTCGCAGCGAGGACTTCTGGGCTCTCAAGGATGTCTCCTTGACCGTCAACGAAGGCGAGGTGCTGGGCATCATCGGCCGCAACGGTGCGGGCAAAAGCACGCTGCTGAAGATTCTGTCAAAGATTACTCCGCCGACCGAAGGCAGAATCACGATGCGGGGTCGCGTCGCCAGCCTGCTGGAGGTCGGAACCGGCTTCCACCCGGAACTCTCCGGCCGCGAGAACATCTACCTGAATGGCGCAATACTGGGCATGACGCGGGCCGAGGTGAGGCGCAAGTTCGACGAGATTGCCGCCTTCGCCGAGGTGGAGAAGTTCCTGGAAACGCCGGTGAAACGTTACTCCAGCGGCATGTACGTCCGCCTTGCCTTTGCTGTCGCTGCTCACCTTGAACCTGAAGTGCTGCTAGTGGACGAGGTCCTCGCAGTCGGCGACATCGCCTTTCAGAAGAAATGTATATCCAAAATGAGGGATGCTAGCCATTCAGGTAGAACCGTGCTAGTTGTCAGCCACAACATGCAGGTCATCGCGAGTATCTGCAGACGAGCGCTCTGGCTAGACAGCGGGAAGTGCGTGGTAGGCGGGGATGCAGCAGACGTAGTCGGGCAATACGAGAGAGCCGGCGCCAGCTCTGTGACAGGAGGCAGCGGAGGTCGTATCACACGCGTCCCGCGTCCACCTGCTCCTGCGTGGATCGACTGGCTGGAAACATGTGATGAAAACGGGCGTTTCAGGAGTGTCTTCGCTCATGGAGAAACCATGCAAATGGTCGTCGGGCTTTGTGGACGCCTCCCCAGCGCTCCGTACTTCGAGTGGGTCCTGTACACAGAAAAGGGATACGTCGCCAGCTCGGGCGGCACTTTCTTCGCGGAAAAGGACTTTCCGCTGCCGACGCCAAGCGGCTCGTTGCGTGCTAGGATTGGCCCCTTGCCGCTTGCAGAAGGCAGATACTCTCTGCTCCTCCGACTCGGCGAGCAGCCGGGTTGCGAGCTGACTGATGTCTGGGAGGATGCCGCCACTTTGGTTATCACATCATGCGTGCCTCATGCCGGAGGTCTTCCGTTCGATACGAAGAGGGGAGTGATCTACATTCCGGCAGAGTACAGCGATGGTGAGACACAAGGCCGATGATTACTTCCGGTCGGAACCCCGGGAACCCGGCGTCATACCTGTCGGTTAAACGATCGTCCCGAGGTGGCAGGTCCGGAGGACGCTAGTATACCGTATGCTGGCCCACCATCGAAGTTACCCACGCTTTGAAGCGATCCTAGGTGTGACTGGGTAGAGCTGAACTGACATGGTTGTCTCGGTGGTCGTGCCGCTCTACAACAAGGCGAAGTACATCAAGCGGGCGCTGGATTCGGTCCTTGCTCAGACGTATCAGGACTTCGAGGTGATTGTCGTCAACGACGGCTCAACCGACGGCTCTGAGAAGGTCGTTGAGCAGTACGCCGACCCGCGCATCCGGCTTGTCCACCAGAAGAACGCGGGCGAGTGCGCATCCCGGAACCGCGGCATCGCCGAGTCGCGCGCCGACTTGGTTGCCTTCCTTGATGCTGATGACGAGTGGCTCCCCGCTTTTCTCGAAACCATCCTGCGGCTGCGTCGACGGTTACCGGACTGCGGCGCCTACGCTACGGCGTTCTGCGTTGTGGAGAGAGAAGGGAAGCGTCGAGAACGGGACTTTGAAGGCATCCCCGCGCCACCCTGGGAAGGAATCATCCCCAACTTCTTCCGCTCCGACGCGCTCTGCTCATCAGCGGTGGCCGTGCCCAGACGCATGTTCGATTCCGTGGGGCTCTTTCCGTTGGGCGTCCGGCGCGGCGGGGACACTGATATGTGGTGTCGGATTGCGCTCCGTTATCCGATGGCTTTCAGCACACGAGAGGGCGCTATCTATCACAAGGAGGCCGAGGACCGTGCCAGCGTGCGGGTTCCGGCCCCCGAGGCGAGTGAATACTATCCGGCAAGGACCATCGCCAATGCCTTGGTTTCAGGGTGCCTTCCCCCCGGCGTCTCGCGCGTCGACCTTTCCGAGTACCTCTGCAAAAGACTCATATGGTACGCGAGTACCTGTCTGGCAGCGGGGAACCGGCGCGCGGCTAGGGAATACCTTCATCAGGCAGCAACCACGCGCAGTTATCGCCGGGAGTGGCTCCACTGGTGGATACGTGCGCACGTGCCCGCGCCGCTGCATGCCGGAGCGGTAAGGGCCGTGCACGTGGCGAAGTCCATGTTTGCGAGAAAGCCCGGTTCTGACTGGCGGCTCGGTACGCGAGTCGGAGGACACGGCTCCGACGCTGCCGCAGGCGACCGGCCAATGAAGACGAAATGACAGCAACCTCTCGTCCTCACTGGGCGGTCCTGTCATTTGTTGACCTCGCGGAGCCGGGCGCGCCCCGGACGCACGTACTGGAGTTTGGTCGAGCGTTGCTGGACTACGCGGATGTCACATTAGTAAATCCAACCTCGCAGGAGAGAGCGGGAGCCGAGGGAATCGAGTACACCCAAGTCACGAATCTCCACATTGGCAACCCAGCGCGCTTCTGGAATCTGCCATCGGTGTTTGTTGCCACCGCAGGCTGCCTGAGACGTCTGCACAGACGCAGGCCGCTCGACGTGGTCTATATCAGGGATGATCACAGGGCACTGGCGGCGTACGTTTGGACCAGGTACGCGTCCGTCAGAGCAGTCGTGGAGGTCAACGGTTCCGTGCGAGCCGAGGAGCCCATCCACCAGCCGACACGCTCAGGCTGGCGCGCTTGGGTTTGGTTCCGCAAGCTGACTGCCTTGGTCTTTCTGCGTAGCTGCGGCTACTGCATGGCGGACAGAGTTGTGGTAGTAGCTGACGGTCTGCGACAGGAGCTTGTCTCGCAGTACGGCGTTCCGCCCGCGAAGGTCGGCGTCTTTGCGAATGGGGCAAACGTCAAGTTGTTCACCCCGCTGGACCCGGTCGAATGCAAGCGAAAGCTGGCCCTCGACCCGCGTCGGCGCTACATCGGGTTCGTCGGCAACATGTACAAGTGGCAGGGCGTGGATGACCTGATAGCCGCGTTCTCCGCGACTGCGGTAGAGCACGCGGATGCCCAACTTCTGATTGTAGGTGACGGGGTCGAAGCACCGAACTTGAAAGCGCTCGTTCAGAGACTCGGGCTTATGGCCCGGGTGGACTTCGTCGGTCGAGTTCCCTATTCTGAGGTCGTCCACTACATCAACGCTTGCGAATTCTGCGTAGGTGCCTTCAACGAGATGAGACAACAGTCACCGTGCTCCCCACTCAAGGTTTACGAGTACCTGGCGTGCGGCAAACCGGTGCTGGCTTCGGACCTGGTGGAGATTAGGTTCATTGCGGAGAACGGCGTGGGCGCGCTGTTCCCGGTGGGCAAGATCGACGCGATGGCGGCCGGGTTGCAGGTCATGTTGTCCCTTCCGCGACAGGAAATTGAGGCGATGGGTGCGCGAGCGCGTCGCCTGGTGGTCGAGCGCTTCACGTGGGAGGCTACCGCCAAAGCGGTTTTTGACTTCGTGAATTCTAAGAGAGTCGCCGGGCATTCGTGAGATCGCCCTGCACTCATTCGAAACTTGACCACACTTTGCAGTTAATCGAGTCCCTTGGAAAGTCGAGCACTACCAACACATAGCCATCGGACCTGACCACGTGTTTTGGCTTCTTCAGGAAGACAGTTGTAGGCTGGGCATGACGCGAGAGACTGCCGCGCCGCTCATCTCTATCATAGTTCCGGTCTTCAATGTCGAGCCGTATCTCCGGGAGTGTCTCGACAGCATAGTGAATCAGTCTTTGGGAGATATTGAGATCATCTGCGTGAACGACCGCTCGACGGATGGGTCCTTGGCAATCCTTCGGGAATATGAGGTCACTGACAGTAGACTCAAGGTGATTAACAGGGAGTCGAATGGAGGATTGTCGGTCGCTCGCAACGAAGGGATGAGCTGTGCGATTGGGAAGTACCTGCTCTTTGTCGACTCAGATGACTACGTTGATAGGGAGCTCTGCCGCAAAGTGCTTGATTGCGCAGAAGCTAATCGCGCCGAAATGGTGATCTACGACTACGCTGGGTTCTGGGATAACGATAGGACCCGTCCAAGTTGCGAGCGAGGGTCTCGCCTATCCCAAGTATCCTCCTCGGACCGAGCACAACTGCTCAATCTAGGCGACTTTGCGTGCACGAAGTTGATACTGTCCGACCACGCCAGGACCTTGAAGCTTAGGTTCCCAGATGGTCTCCTATATGAGGATTCGCCGGTCCATTGGGCCTTGGTCACAATGACTTCCAGCATAGCTCTCTTGCCGGAGCGGCTCTACTTCTACCGGCAACGGCCTGACTCGATCTGCTACCGGCGAGATTGGCGACTGACTGACCGTATCCTCGTCTATGACCAGATAAGAGAATTCCTGCTGAGTAGGTTCCTTTACGCAGACTATCGTGACACGTTCCTGGAACAGCAATTGGGTGCGTTCTACGGTGTATACGACAGAATCGACAAGCCCTTCAAACGTGACGTCCTGGCGATGATACAGCAACGAATGGCCGATGAGCACTGGCGCTTTGTCGCTGAAGGGCGACTGCAAGGGCCTGTTAGTGATTTCTTCTTGACCCTGCGTGGAGATGTCGCCGCCAAGCTACGCCGTTCCGCATGGCTCGCGGCGCGGGGGTGCTATCGTCGTCTGCGCAGCAGACGGCAGGAGCAGCGGTGAGTCAGTTGAAGGTGCTGCACCGGCTGTGGAAGCTCGACCCGGGCGGCATAGAAACATGGTTGCTGAACCTCGCGCGGTTGAAACCCGGGGACGTCCAGTTTGACTTCGTCGTGGAGGAGCCGGGCGGGCGTTATGAGGAGGAGTTGCGAGCCGTCGGCAGTCGGGTCTTCTGCCTTAGCCCCAAGAGCCGACTCAGAAAAAGACTGGAGATAAGTGGCCTGGCGCTGAGGTCCCGAAGTCTGGATAAGGTCCTCGCCGAGAGCGGCTACGACGTCTTCCACGTTCACGGCGAGGAGTTCCTCGGTGACGCGCTTACGGTGGCGGCCGAGGCTGGTATCCCCGTGAGGGTCGCTCATTGTCACGGCTCTGTTCTGGCTCGTGGGACGCGGAATCCTGAGATGGCAATCCGCTCTGTGCGGTTCAGGACTGTGGATCGTAGGCGGATTCTCAAGCATGCCACGGATATCTGCGCCGTGAGCAGCGAAGCGGGCCGGTTCCTCATCGGCGAACACTGGGGAACAGACTCAAGGTGCACGTTGCTGCATTGTGGAATTCCGCTCGACCAGTTCAGGGCAGTAGCTGAAGTTGGTGACCGCAGCAGATACCGTGGGTCTCTCGGTATTCCTCGGGACGGCATCGTCATCGGGCACGTCGGCAGCATGGGGCCGTCGCCCGTGAAGAACCATCGGTTCCTAGTGGAGGTCTTCGACGCGCTCGCGCGTAGAGATAGTCGCTACTGCCTTTGCTTGGCAGGCGACGGCCCTCTGCGCCCGGAGATTGAGCGGGATGTCTCGCGACGTGGCCTGCAGAAACGTGTCTTCATGCCGGGTGTATCTAACGATGTGCCGGCGCTGATGGTAGGCGGATTCGACGTCTTTGTCTTGCCTTCGTTCTACGAGGGGTTGCCGGTAGTGGGGCTTGAGGCCGTTGCAGCCGGCCTGCATACGGTCTGTTCAGACACGATTACCGGGGACTTCACGGCCCGCTTCAGTGGCAGAGTGACAGCCGTATCGCTGAAGGCTAGCCCTTCCGAATGGGCGGACTTGGTTGAGGCGGCGCTGAAGAAGAGAGTCGCTCCAGCAGAAGGCGTTGCGATAATCGAAAACAGCCCATTTTCCATTGAAGCGTCGCTGAGCGCGATGGTCAACATGTACCGCAGCAGGCTTGCGCAAGTCTCCCAGGCACGATGCTGATTTACCTCCTCCTACTGCTCACCGTCACGCTCGGGGTATACTTGGCGCAGAAGGCCAGTGGCAAGGTCGCACGGTCTGCTCTGTACTTCTTGGCCTTCGCTTTGCTAGTTCTGGTCAGCGGTCTGCGCAGTAGCTCAGTGGGGACAGACGTGTCGGGCTACGTCAGACGCTTTGAGGCGAGTGCCGAGTTGGTAGACGTTCGGAGTTCGGGGCTGGAGCCTGGCATCCCGCTCTTGAGCTGGCTGGCAGGCCGCGTGACCAGCGACTATGCGGCGTTCTTCACGCTTGTGGCGATAGTCGTAGCTGCGGGTTTCTTTCTCGGGTTCCGCAAGCTCTCTGCCGACCCGGCCATCAGCGTCTTCGTGATGCTGGCCTCGGGGGCCTATTACTTCTCTTTCAACGGCCTGCGCCAGGGAGTGGCGGTGGCAGTGCTCTTTCTGGCATTCGGTTTCATCTACTACCGCAAGTTCTGGGCCTTCCTCGCCTGTGTTGCTGTTGCCTGCTCCTTTCACATCTCGGCAGTCATGGCTTTGCCGGTTTACTTCATCGTGCCCCGCCGGAACGACTTCAGGTATAACGCCCTGATTCTGCTCGGCGTCATCCTCGCCACTTTGTTCTTCTCCGAATTCGTGACGCTGGCAGGCAGGCTGAACGAGAGATACCTTGGGTATGGAGTATCGGTCGGCCGGGGTGCGGGGCTGGCATATCAAGCGACCACTGTCGCTCTGGGTGTGTTCTTCGTCGCCTTCAGACGGGGCGTGCGGGAGCACAGGACTTTGTATGACATGCTGCTGAACCTCTACATGCTTGGGGTGCTGGTGACGCTGGTTGCCTTTGCCCGGGCGACGTTTGTGTCCGGTGTCCTGCGTATGAACATCTACTTCACCAGCTCTCAGATTCTGCTCTGGCCAGTTGTGTTCGTGAACCTGCGTGGCTATCGGCACCGAGGATTGGTGGCACTGGCCTTCGCGGGCTTCTATGTCGTGTACCACGCAACCTACCTGTCGAGATTCAGCAACCTCGTGCCGTACGAACTCAACCCGCTGGTCGAGACGTGGCTCCCGGGATTCTAGGTGAAGGCAGAGGTAGAGGCAGAGGCTGAGGTCAAGGGAAAGGTGAAGGCAGAGAGTGACGGAGGACGGGAGACTGGTGACCGAGGAAAGAAGAGTGAAGACTGAGGACGGAGGACTGGCGACCAAAGACCTGAGACTATGGACCAAGGACCAAGGACAGGATGACGAAGGCTAGTCCTCTCGTCACCGTCGGTATCCCGTTCTACAACGCCGAGAAGACCCTGGCCGATGCCATACGCTCGGTCTTTGCCCAGACCCTGACCGACTGGGAGCTGATTCTCGTGGATGATGGCTCGACTGACGGCGGCCTCGAGATTGCCCGTTCTGTGGACGACCCACGCGTTCGGGTCGAGTCCGATGGCCTGAATCTCGGCTTGGCGGCGAGGCTTAACCAAATCGCGGGGCTCGCCCGCGCCGAACTGGTAGCGCGAATGGACGCCGACGACCTGATGTCACCGACAAGATTGCAGAGAGAGACCGCAGTCCTTGCCACACATCCTGAAGTCGACTTGGTCTCGACCGGAATATGCTCCGTCAACAGAGAAGGCCAACCAGTGAGCGTGCGCGGCTACGCCCCGGGCAAGGAGGCCACGGCACGAAATCTGCTCCTCAACGCATCTGCGATCGCGCACGCGACGATAATGGCACGTACTGCATGGTTCTTGCGGAACCCGTATGACACGAGCATTCGTATCGCCCAGGACTACGAGCTTTGGCTCCGGGCATGCGCGCGGGGCGACCTTGCCATCGAGTTCTTGGCCGACCCGCTATACTACTGGCGGGAAGAGAACAAGTCGGTCCGGAAGGCGCTCCTGGCGTACTCAGTTCAGCGCAGGCTGTTATTCAAGTACGGACACCTCGGTCTGAGCAAGGTCGACGTGATAAGACGCATCGTGCAGCTCTGGGCAAAGCCGGGCGCAGTCCTGCTACTCTCGCTTGTCGGCAGGATGGACCTGGTTGCGCAGCGCAGATATGAGTTGACAGGCGATGTCGTTGCGCGGGACCTTAAGCAGGAAGTCGAGCGCGTGCTCAACACGGAGGTTCCAGGTCTGGCCTGAGCTCAATATGCCCGACGCCAGTCTCGCTAGGAGCATCTGTATGGTTGCCACGCTGCCGGTGACCCTGAGGACGTTCTGTGCTGCGCAGGCCGAGCGCCTCTTGGCTGACGGCTGGCGCGTAACATGGGCATGCGCTGACGATGGTCGGATCGGCGCCGAGGTTCCATCCTGTGTTCGCTACATACCGATACCTTTCAAGCGCGGCCTAAGCCCCTTCCAGCTACCGCTGAGAACCGCCCAACTGCATCGTCTCTTCAGGCGCGAACGTTTCGACATAGTCCAGTATGCCACACCCAACGCGGTACTATGTGCCGGTACCGCCTCGTGGCTGGCGCGCACCCCCGTCCGCCTGTACAACCAGTGGGGGATACTGTACGTTTACTTCAACGGTATGACTCGCTGGCTGTACAAGACCTATGAACGTTGGAGCTGCTACTGCTCGACCGTTGTCCAACCTGATAGTTTGAGCAATCTCGAGTTCTGCGTGAAGGAAGGCCTTTACCCCAAGGGAAAGGGATACGTGGTATGGAACGGAAGTGCACGAGGTGTCGATCTGAAGACGTTCAACTTCTCGCGGAAGGCGGCATGGCGGCTCGAATACCGGAAGCGCATGGGACTTGAACCACACCATCTCGTCATTGGCTTTGTGGGTTCTATTCGCCGAGAAAAGGGATGCAATGAGCTGTTGGCCGCCTGCCGCGGGTTCTTCGGCGATATGCCATCGGCCCGACTGCTACTGATTGGCGATAAGGACTACTACGGATCCGTGCGACCTGATCTGCGTGGATGGGCAGATTCATCACCACAGGTGAAGTACGTCCCGCCGAACGCCGAAATCCCGCAGTACATGGCCTGCATGGATGTACTTGCGTTGCCGAGCTACCAAGAGGGCTTCGGCGCTGCGGTAGTCGAAGCCGAAGCGATGGGAGTTCCGGTCGTCGTCACCGAATATCCCGGGCCGGTAGATGCCGTGCGCCATAAGGTGACTGGTTTGATCGTGCCGATGAAGAACGCGGCGGCGCTGGCTGCGGCGCTGCGAGGACTGCTAGTGGATGATGGCAGGCGCGAGAAGCTCGGCGCTGCGGCCGTCCAGTTCGTCAGGGAGAACTTCGACCAGCAGGAACTGATGCGCAGGATCGTCGCAGACAGAAACCAGCTCGTCGCGAGGGCACGCGGATCTGCTCCCATGCATGGAGCGGCGGAGGGCGAAGTTTGACCGCACGGGTTGCCCGGAGTGCGAAGTTCGAGTGTCAAGGCCACGGTCGTGACGTTTCTGGGGCTGCGGGCTTGGCCAAGATGGAGTTCCGCTCAGGCAGGGCGGCGGATCGCGATGCCATCACCGGGCTGTTCCGCGAGGCCTTCGGGCGCCGGATGGCTCGGCGCGAGTGGGAATGGCGCTTCCTGCGCAAGCCGGCCGGCCGGGGGTTGATTGAACTCGCCTGGGACGACACGAAGCTGGCCGGACATTACGCCGTGTCGCCGGTTCGGCTGCGCGTGCGGGGTAAGGACGTGCCGGCCGCGCTGTCCGGCACGACCATGACTCACGTGTGGTATCGCGGGCTCGGCCTTTTTCCTCTGCTGGCCCGGCGCACCTATGCGAGAGCCCGGCAGGCGGGCCACGTGCTGGTGATGGGATTCCCCAACCGGTATTCGCACCGCGGCCTGGTCAGAGACCTCGGATGGCGAGACGTGTATGAGGTGCCGAGGTTAAGTCTTCATATGGGAGACCGAAGACGGGAGACCGAGGACGGTGGCGTTGCTGAAGTCGTGGAGTTGGAACGTTTCGACCGGCGCTTTGACCGGCTATGGGATGAGGTCAAGGATACCTGTCCGGTCAGCGTAGTCCGTGACCGGCGTTACCTGCAGTGGCGCTTCGCAGAGAATCCGGAGTCCCGGTACCGCATCTTTGCGTTGGAGGACGGCCGGAGAGTCAGCGGCTACGCAATCGCCAAGCGCTACGGGGAAGAGATGCACGTGGTGGATATCCTGTGCCTGAATGCCGACACAGGTGTGCGGCTGGTGCGCCGCGTGGCCGGGACTGCAGCCAGACTGGGACTGCCGGTCGTAAGCATGTGGCTGAACCCCGGGCTGGAATTGCGCCGTGAACTGGAGCGCTTGGGATTCCAGCCGGGAGCGCCCGTGACGTACTTCTGCGTTCTGCCACTTGCGGCGGCGTCACGGCTGCGCGGGGCCTGCGATTTCCGGAACTGGTACCTGACGATGGCGGACTCGGATGTCTACTAGGGGAGAAGACGGGAGACCGGAGACCGGAGACGGGAGCAGAGCCGCATTGCGGGGGCGGATGGTTCAGCTCGCGGCCAAGCTTTTTATCGATGTGGCAGCTTGTTCAATACTGCTGGTTGTTCTTCTGCCTTTCCTCGCCATCGTCGCGCTCGTCGTCAAGCTCTCGTCGTCGGGACCGGTGCTGTTTGTGCAGGAGCGCGTCGGGCTGGACGGACGTCGGTTTCGCATGTATAAGTTCAGGACAATGACCGGCGTGCCCGCCCGTGACCTGACGAGATGGTCCGAGGCCGAGGAGGCGAGGATTACTGCGGTCGGGCGTTTTCTGCGGGCGTACGGTCTAGACGAACTGCCGCAACTGGTCAACATCATCAAGGGCGAGATGAGTATCATCGGCCCGCGCCCGACATTACCCGCGCAGGTTGACAGTTTCACCGACTCCGAGCGCACGATGCTGCGAATGCGGCCCGGTGTGACCGGGCTCGCGGCTGTCAGAGGCCGGTACTCTCTGACGTACGAACAGCGGAAGAAGTACAACGTCGAGTACGTTGACCGGTGGTCGCTCAGACTTGATGCCGCAATCCTGCTGAAGACCATCGGCGTTGTCCTTGGCCGGCGGAACGCGACCGAACCTCCGACGCGGACTTAGGAACGATGAACTCCGAATGAGTTACGATGTACTGAATCGTGAGCAGATTGGAGGCTCAATGCAGGTTCTGGTGATAGCACCACACCCGGACGACGAGACGATCGGCGCAGGCGGAACCATCGCCCGGCATGTGGCCGGCGGCGACGAGGTGTTTCTCTGTGTAGTGACACAGGGCTATTCGCCGCCGTGGCCCGCGGACATCGTCGAAACCGCACGGAGGCAGGTCGAGGCGGCGCGCAAGGTGCTCGGCATCAAGCGGGTCTTCTTCCTCGGGTTCCCGACCGTGAAGCTGAACACGGTGCCGAACGCGGAGCTGACCGGTGCCCTGCAGAAGGTCGTTGATGAGACCATGCCGGAGGTTGTGTATGCTCCGGCGGCCAGCGACGTGAACCAGGACCACCGCATCGTGTTCGAAGCGACACTCGTGGCATGTCGGCCGCTGCCCGGCGGCATTGTGAAACGCGTGCTCTGTTATGAAACCGGCTACAGCAGTCGGTACGGGCAGGAGCCGTTCGCACCCAATGTCTTCGTCGACATCGAGCCGTTCCTCGGCAAGAAGCTGGAAGCTATGAGGTGCTATGAGACGGAGCTGAGGGAACCTCCGCATCCGCGGTCGCTGGCCGGCCTGGAACTCATCGCACGGGAACGAGGGTTGAGCGTCGGGCTCAGAGCAGCCGAGTGTTTTCACTTGGTCAGGGAGCTGCTGTGACCGGCACGAGGTCGCCGGAGGCGATAGAGAGGAAATGACGATGGCAGCGGAGCAGATTGCTGTCTATGGGGCCGGCGATTTCGGACAGGAGATTGCCTGGTTGGTTGAGGAGTGCCGTAATGGAGGGTCCTCTTATGAGGTCGTCTGCTTCATAGATGACGACACGGCCAAGCAGGGCACGCGCGTGAGCGATGTCCCGGTGATGGCGCTGGCGGAAGCGAGGCGGTCATTTCCAGAAGCCCGCGTGGTTTGTGCGGTCGGCGACCCAAGGATTCGGGAGTCGATGGCGACAATGGCTGCGGCCGCCGGGTTCGGCTTTGCGACCCTCGTCCATCCGCGCGTGGAGCGATCCCGCGCATTTGAGATTGGCGAGGGCACCGTCATCCTTCCCGGCACAACCATGACGACCCACATCGTACTCGGCCGCCACGTCTTGATTAATCCGGGCTGCACCCTCGGCCACGATGTGGTCCTGGGCGACTTTGCCACTCTCTCGCCCGGCGTTCACCTGTCGGGCCGTGTCCATCTGGGCCGCCGCGTGTTTGTGGGTACCGGAGCTTCGACCGTTCATGGGACAAAGGGCGCGCCGCTGGTGATTGGCGATGACGCCGTGGTCGGCGCCGGTGCCTGCGTGACGAAGTCAGTTCCGACGGGTGAGACCGTGGTCGGTGTGCCCGCGCGGCCAGTTGACACAAGAAGTCGCGGGCCGATGGCGGAAATCCGGCCGTCCCGAACCAGTGTGAAGGTTTCCTGACACGTGAAGCGCGTCTGACGAGCGCGGGTCGGATAGTCCAGAGTCCAGAATAGCGGACGGAGGAATCCATCCGCAGATTACGCAGATTCCGCAGATAGCGGGACCGGACAGTTCAGAATCCAGAATCCAGAATTGCCTGAACCTGAAACAACGAACCAGAAACCAGGAACTTCGGCGGGCGCAATTCAAACTGCAGAATGCAAATATCAAAATGCAAAATGGCCGGAGCAGGCAGGACGAGGGAACCGCGGACTACGCGGGACCGGATAGTTCAGAGTTCATAATTGCCTGAACCTGAAACTGAGAACCAGAAACCAAGAACCTCCGAGCCGGCAGATTTCGTGCCCTGGAATGACATGTTGATATGGCAGAATCACATGCTATTCTGCATATAATGTACATCGACAGGCTGGCTGAGCCGGTCCTGGGCCGCATCCTGGCCTCCGGCAAAATGGCGATCCTGGTCGGGGCCAGGCAGGTCAATTCCGAGAATCCGTTCATTGGCGAGCAAATGGCCGCTGCGCTAGACTGAAAGGATGCCGATGAAACGCATCTATCTCTCTCCGCCGCATATGTCGGGCAGGGAACTGGAGCTCGTCCGGGACGCGTTTGAGTCGAACTGGGTCGCGCCGCTGGGGCCGCACGTGGACGCGTTTGAGCAGGAGTTCGTGCACGCCATCATGGGAAGAGCGGCGAACAGCGAATGGCGAATGGCGAACGTTCCAGCCGGAGCCGACGAAGGACGAAGGACGATGGACGATGGACGCACGGCAATGCATGCCTGCGCTCTTTCCTCCGGCACCGGCGCCCTGCATCTGGCGCTGAGGATTCTGACGGAAGACGGGGGACGGGCGACGAGGGGCAAGGGACGAAGGACGAAGAACGATGGACGAAGCAACGAGGTTCTCTGTTCGACGTTCACGTTTAGTGCGAGCGCCAATGCGATAACCTACGAAGGTCTGGTCCCCGTGTTCATCGATAGCGAGGAGCGAAGCTGGAACATGGACCCGGGGCTGTTGCGCGAGGAACTGGTTGCTTGTGCGAAGCGGGGCAGGCTGCCTCGCGCAGTGATTGTTGTTGACTTGTACGGTCAGTGCGCGGACTATGACCCGATTGTCGAGGCCTGTGCGGAATTCGAGGTGCCGCTGATTGAGGACGCGGCCGAGGCGCTGGGAGCAGTCTATTGGGGAAACGTAGACGAAGTCAGAAGCCAGAAGCTAGACGGGAAGGGATCGAGGGATCAAGAGATCAAGGGATCGAGTGGCGGATCAGAGGACATGGCCAAGGGTCGCGTGGTTTCTGTATCCACCTCCCAGTCTGCAACGATGGACGATGAACGAACTACGAAGAACGCTCGACAAGCGGGTTCGTTCGGCGCGTGCGCGGCGTTTTCGTTCAATGGCAACAAGGTTATAACGACCAGCGGCGGCGGGATGCTGGTGTCGCGCGACAAGTCGCTTGTCGACAAGACCCGGTTTCTTGCCACGCAGGCCCGGGACAAGGCGCCGTACTATCAGCATTCCGAGATCGGCTTCAACTACCGGATGAGCAACATCCTTGCCGCGATTGGCCGCGGGCAGCTTCGGGTCCTGGCGGAGAGGATTGCCGCCCGGAGGCGGAACTTCGAGTTCTACCGGCAGGTGCTTGGCGACCTGCCGGGCGTCGAGTTCATGCCCGAGGCCGAGTACGGCCGGAGCACGCGCTGGCTGACGTGCCTGACGATAGGAAAGGCTAAGGTTAAGGCTAAGGTTGAGGGAGACGGGGGTCGGAGGACGGCGGGCGGGGGACGGGGAACGAAGAACGATGAACGATCAACGAAGAACGAGGGCGGTCCGCGGTCAGCGGTCCTTCGTATCATCGAGGCGCTTGAGAAGGAGAATATCGAGGCGCGTCCGCTCTGGAAGCCGATGCATCTGCAGCCCGTGTTCAAGGGCTGTCGGGTGCGCGGCGGCGGCGTGTCGGAGCGGCTCTTCGAGAACGGGCTTTGCCTGCCGAGCGGGTCCGCGTTGACCGAGCCGGAACTCGAACGCATCTGCGGCATTGTCAGGAAAACCCACCAAGGTGCGCCCAGGGGCCGCGAGTGACCGGTGGGCAATTCCCAGAGCATGGTTTCCCCGATTTGTGATATGCGGCCCGGGCGTACGCAAGGGCCGGATTTTGCATCTTCCGTGGCACTGAGCTTGACTGAAACGGGCGCTGAGCTATGATTCGTATCAGCCGTGACTACCTTGGTGCACAGGAGAGCCGACGCATGAGACGGAGACATGAGTGCCCGCATTCGCAGAGGACGTGAAGTCGGCGGGCGCTGCTGCGTACTAGCGCTGCTGTTGCTCTGCGTGCCGGCCAGGGCTAAATCCACCAGTACGACATTGCTGTATCAGACACCGACCGCCGACGTCCTTCCGACCGGCGCGCTGGCGTTCTCGGCCGACGCGACCTTTCCGCTAACGAACACACGTATGGATGTGGTCTACCCTGAGGTCGACGTCCGCGTTCGCTTTGCGCCCTACCGGAATCTGGATTTCGCGTTGACTGCCTACACACTCGTGGACTACGCGCTCGACGTGAAGTACCAGTTTCTGGAAGGCGGGCCCGGTCGTTTCAGCCTGGCGGCGGGGGTGTACGACATCGGGCTCAGCGGCTACGTTTCGTCTATCGGCCACGGCACGGTCGATGCCTGGCCTGACTGGAGATGGCCGGACCGTCCGGCTGAGCTTTTCTCGGCGTTCGCGGTTGCAGGCTACCCGGTAACGAAGTTCGCACGGGTGCACCTTGGTCTCGGTCGCGGCCGTTTCGTCGGCTACAGCACGACGAACCGTTTCCTGAACACCGACTTCATTTTCGGTCAAGGCCACCAGTGGGCTGTCGGGCTGTTCGGCGGCGTGGAGTTCTACGTGCACCCGCAGGTCACCCTGGTCGCCGAGGCAGGCAGCCGCGATTTCAACTCGGGTGTGAGGGTCAACCACGAGGCCTTCACCGCCTCGGTAGTATGGGCCAAGATGGAAGGGTTGCTTCTTGCCGACGAGGCGGGCGGGACGCCGAAGTTCGGACGTATCGAAGTCGGCCTGAGCTACCAGTTCAACAACGTGTCCGAACTGACCAAGCTGGTGCCACGCTTGCCGGCGCGTACCGCGCCGCCCGACACCGTGCCGCATTTGAAACCGGTCCCGCTGCCGACGAAGCCGGTTACGATCCCGGCCCCCGGCCCGGCAACGTTCAGGCTCGAGCCGATCTGGTTCAAGTGGGACAACGCGGACATCCTGCCCGTGGCCGCCGCCGCCCTGCGCCGGAACGCCGGCGTGCTGCTGGCTTACCCGGACCTCAAGGTCGTCGTTACCGGCTACGCGTCCGAGGAAGGTTCGGCTGAGTATAACGCCCGGCTGTCGGGACGCAGGGCGCAGGCCGCAATCGAATACCTCAAGTCACTGGGCGTGCCGAAAGAGCAGATGCGCATTCGGGTTCGGGGCGAGTCGGCCGGCAGGCCGTACCCATTGCACCGGGTCGTAGATTTCGAGTTCGAGCCGGAGAAGTAAACAAGCGCAAAGGACCAATTTGGATGTTAGAACCCAGACGTCAGAAGTCAGTAGTGGATAGAAGACTGCCCGCCGCCTGCGCAGATGACGGTGTGCGCCATACCAGGCACGGAGCGCTATGCCCCACCAAGATAGCGGGTCACCGAAGTCAGGGCCGAACGTTGATTGCGTGGCTTGTTCTCGTGCTGCTGGTCGGGATTGGTGTGGCGCAAGTCCGGTCCGGGGACCTGACGCCGCAGGTGTCGGGCTCGAAGTACTACATCTGGGGACAGGTGCGTTCGCCCGGTGCGTACAGCTTCCTGGCTGCCCCGGACCTCTTCGAGCTGATTTCCGCGGCAGGCGGGCCGACCGATGATGCCAACCTGACTCGCGTAGTCCTCATCCGGGCAGTCAACCAGACGCGGACGAGAATCAACATGCAGGCGATGCTGAACAAAGGGCAGGTCGTGCGACTCTCTCCCGGTGACGTGATCATGGTGCCGTCTTCTGCGTGGTATCGGTTCCGCACAGGACTGACGGTTGTGAGCTCGGCCGTGACCCTGGCTACCCTGGTCATAACAATACTGAACTGGGTGGGCAGATGATCGCCGGCGACGGGTCTGCCGAGCGAGGCGTGCCGGCGGTACCCGGCCCGCAAAGCGGGCGGCAGCCGGGCGTACAGATAGCGTCCGACACCAGGGCGACAATCTTCGACTATCTCGGGATGCTTGCCCGCCGGAAGTGGCTGGCGCTTGGGGTGTTCGTCGCAATGATGGGGCTGACCGTCTTGTCCATCGTCCGGACCAAGCCGCTGTTCCAGGCCCGGGCGACGTTTATGGTCACGACCCGCACGCCGGGGGACGTGCTTCCCAGTGCTCGTTTCTACGACGCCGGAAACTACGTCGCCAACTCCCTGGAGCTCCTGCGCAGCCGGAGCCTGGTGGAGAAGGTGGCAGAGGGATTGCTGGATTCGACGAAGCGGTCCGAGGCCCGGCTGGCCTTGCAGGCGTGGGTCGTGGCGCGGCAGAGGGGCCAGACCGACGTCATCGAACTCGTTGCCACCGGTCCGTCCCGGGCATCGGCCGTCGCTGCTGCCAACGCCTATCTCGAGGCATATCAGCAGTATGACCTGGAGCAGAGCCGAGCCGAGGTTACAGCTACTCGCCGGTTCATCGAGGAGCAGCTTGGAGTGGCCGGGCCCAGGCTTGATACTTTCGAGCGGACCCTGGAGCAGTTCAAGGCTGCGCACCGGCTAACCGACCTCAGCTCGGAAACGCAGGCGCTTATCGGCCGGCAGGCCGGGGTCGCTGTCCAGTTGCAGCAGGTGGATGCGGAGATAAGGGCGAGCGAGGCCCAGCTCGCGCAGGTTCAGAGTGAGATAGACAAGACCGGGGAGGGCACGGCCGACAAGCTGCAGGGTATCAGTTCTCCGGTCGTGGCCAGCCTGCAGAGGGGTCTCAACCAGCTTGAAGTCGACAAGGCCAACTTGACCATCGGGGGCTTCGACGAGACCTCGCAGCGCGTTCGCGACCTCAACCGCCAGATTGACAGTACCCGCGTTCAACTCCGGGCCGCGTTACGAACTCTCATCGAGCAGCAGCAGTTCGTCGACCCGGTCGGGCGCCTGAGCGGCCTTTTCGACCAGGCGCTTACGCTTAACACCGGACTGACTGCGGCGCGGGCCCGGCGTCAGTTCCTGGCAGCGGCCCTCTCGCGTCACGATGCCGCGCTTTCCCGCCTCCCGGAAACCGAGCGGGAGCTTGCCGGCCTGACCCGCGACGCGGAAACCGGACGCCGGCTCCATTCACTGCTTTCCGAGCGCTACGAGGAGACGCGGATTCGAGAGGCCGGCCGGGTGCCGGCGGTGCGCATCATCGACCGGGCGCGGGGCGCGGGGCAGACCCAGCCCGACGTCAGACGTAGTCTCTCCTTCGGACTGCTGCTGGCGTTGGTCCTTGCGCTCGGCTCGGTATGGGCGGCGGAATACCTTGATACGTCGATCCGCAGCCCGCGCGACCTGCAACACCGGGGCTATTCGGTGCTCGGCAGCGTGCCGCAGCTTGCCGCCGGCGGACGACGGCGGCGCAACGGGGATGTGACCGCGCACCTTATCACTCACGCCGAAGTTGATTCTTCCGGGGCCGAGGCCTTTCGCATGCTGCGCACGGGGCTGGCTTTTGCCAATGCCGAAAGGAAGCTGCGTACGATCGCCGTGACATCGCCCGGGCCGAGTGAGGGTAAGTCAACGGTCGCGGTCAACCTGGCGTCGGTGCTGGTTCAAGCC
The DNA here is from genome assembly GCA_002347155.1 of Caldifarciminota bacterium UBA2258. GTDB lineage: Bacteria > Hydrothermota > Tepidihabitantia > Tepidihabitantales > Tepidihabitantaceae > UBA2258. The sequence continues at coordinate 106,035 of DDXO01000120.1, read as the reverse complement.
GGCTCGCGGGTGCTGCTGGTAGATGCCGACATGCGCCACCCGGTGCTGCACTCGGCATTCCAGCACGACAGGAAACCCGGCTTGTCCGACATCGTTGCCAATGGCGGTGACCCTTATGCTGCCATCTTTCCGACCCCTCTTCCCGGTCTCTCCTGCCTTCCCTGCGGCACTATTCCGCCGAGCCCGGCCGACCTGCTGACGCTCAACGCCACCCGCACTCTGTTAGAGAGGCTGGGGGAAGAATATGACTATGTCTTGGTCGACACACCGCCGGTCCTGGTGGCGGCCGACACGCCGATTCTCGGGGCCCTGGTTGACACAACCATCCTGGTTGTACGCGCGGGTCGAACGGCGCTGGATGCGCTGGAGGCAGCCTACGCTGCCATGCTCAACGGCGGAGCGCACCTGTCCGGCATCGTGTTCAACGACCTGAAGCGCTCGGGGCGGTACGGAGGATACTACTACTACCACCACAAGTACCAGAAGCACTACGCAAGCCACAAACCGGACCCGCCGAGTTCATAGTTTCGGGTTTCAGGTTCGCGGTCGGAGTGAACTTCCGCAGACGGCGCGGAGCGTTGCCCTGAGCGAAGTCGAAGGGTCTCCGGAGTATCATCCACCGATTCGTAGGAAAGGCAAAGGCTGAGGTTGAGGCTAAGGACAAGAGATCATCCACAGATTTACACAGATTTGGAGGAAAGGCAGAGATAGAGGTTGAGGTGAAGGTCGAGA
>DDXO01000120.1:90069-105193 GCA_002347155.1 Caldifarciminota bacterium UBA2258 | reverse complement strand
ATCTAGCTTCTCGCTTCTAGCTTCACCCATTCCTCGGTCCCCGTCCCTCCGTCTGTTCTAGCTTCTGCCATCTAGCTTCTAGCTTCTGGCTTCGTTCGGTTCCCCATGGTCCCCGCCCCTGCGGTTTGTTGTCCTGTCGCACCCCGCCACGCGCGCATCACGCTAATGCTGACCAGGCGCCGTTCCGCCTGATACGGAGGCGGGCGGCGGCTTCGGCGCGGGTTTTTCAATCAATCGAACACAGCACCTTGTTGACAAGACCAAGGGGGGATACGATTTATGTGGCGTTGGGCGCCCGCGACTGCGGCTCTGCCTCCGCGCGGTCAGGGTGAAACGCCTGGGCGTTTGGGCTCACTGGATTGTGGCCACGCTCGCGAGCACACGGCTCGCGGCAGCAAGCGCAGCATGTTTATCGGCCGGCGCAGCGAACCGGACAGGGTTACGCGGCAGCGCCGGAGGTGTGCGGTGAGGCAGTCTGTAACGGCAGGGTAGCGGTCGGAAGCGCGGCCGGTACCCGCGGGCAGCAACCGCGCTTCGGGCTCAACCTCTGTGGGCGGAGAGTGAGCTCTCGCACATACACCGCACTGTCCGATAATGCAGAAGCTGCGTTCCGGCAGGAAGGGCGACCTTGAATCCTGTCCGAGGAACAGGCAGCAGTGAGGAGCGTCTGGCATGAGTAGCAGCATCAGACGGCTATTGTCTGAAGCCGTAGACAGACCGGCAAGACCGCGGTCTGCACAATTCTTCAAACGGATGCACGGCAAGGCCGGCCAGCGCCGGCAGTGCGGGCTCTTTCGTGATGCTCTGCCTACCGAGACCATATCTCCCTGTGAACAACTGAACCCGATGCAGACAGTTGCGAGTTCGGACTGGGCCGGCGGCACTCTGCCGGGAGTGATGGCTGGGAAGCGGCCACCGCGCAGCGCCAAGCTGGCGCTACCTGTCATTCTCCTGGCGTTGTTTGCGCAGGCTACGACCTACTGCGTTGCCACAGAGGGCAAAGAAGTCAGTCCCAGCGCAAGCGGGTTGCCGCCGCGCGCCATACAGGCGGGCACCGACAATACCGGCCCCAGCCGTGTCGCAGCACCCCTGGCCCGAACTCACAAGGAAACCGGCACTTCTCGGCAAAGCGGCACGGGCGGTCTTCCAGTCGGCAGACCGGCAGAGAGCACTGTCGGCGCCGATTCACCCGCGGCTGTTGACAGCATTGATCCTGGCAGTGCAGAGCCGGGTGCAGACGCCGTGATGAGTCCTGAGCCGCAGTACATCAATACCTACTATGTGGCACCCGGCGGAAATGACACCAATCCTGGTACCTACGAACTGCCGCTGCGCACAATCCAGGCGGGAGTCAACAAGGCCTATGCGGGAGACCGTGTTTACGTACGGGCTGGAACCTACAAAGAGCAGGTCACCTTCCCGCGGAGTGGCGAGACCGGGTGGCCGATAACCTTGCAGGGGGAAGTCGATGGTGCCCGGAATCCGTTGGCGATAATCGACAACACGGATTCCGTCGGTACGACGTGGACGGCAGCGCCTGAAGTCGGGGAGGGGGTCTACAAAAAGACCGGCTTTGCTGCCAAGCTCATGCTTTGGAACGGCGACCAGATACTCAAGATAAACGCCCCACACATGGCCGGAGACTCAGACCAGTATTGCGACAAGGGCTTCAACATCCTGAACTACCCTGCCGACAAGATTTGGCATCCCGGCGGGTCGGCAAGCTGCTCCACCGCCTTCTGGGATGATGTCGAGGCCATCTACGGTGTACTCAATAGCGACACGACCTACATCCGTTTCCGCAACGGCGATGACCCCGATACCTGCGACCTGTGGGCGACCACGACGGCTACCGTTGGCATCAACCTTAACGGCGACGACCATATCACGGTCAAGAACCTGCGGATTCAGGGTTGTGTGACATCGATACAGGTGGCCAATAGCGACAACTGCATCATAGACAGCAACGTACTGCGGCATGGGAACACGCGGATACGCGTGGCATCGGGTTCCGCGAACAACCTCATCAAAGGCAACGACCTGTCCTACGGCTATGGAAGCTACGCGATGTTCGGTGAATGGGGCGATAAAAACGAGGATGCGGTTCGCAGGTACGCGATGTACATACTCGGCAAGTGGTGTGAAGGTAACAGCTCTTCGGTTGACAAGGGCATAGCGTTCATTGGGTGTGGGACGGGCAACGAGGTCGAAGGCAATAGCATTGCCGATGGCAGCGTTGGTCTCTCGTTCTGGTCTGCGCCGAATGTTTCCATCCACAACAACACCATTCAGCGGTTCTCCAGTGTGGGTTTCTACATGGATATGGGGGTGAAGGACATATCCATCTACGACAATGCAATCAACCACTGCAACGGCGGCATACGATTCGGTAGTCTTGGTGCGGCTGGGGACACGAATCGTTCGGGTTGGGTCTACAACAACACGGCGTACAATGAGGATGGCTCGGGGCAGTTCCTCATCACCCACGTAGGCGGCAGCAACTACGCCAGTCCCCCCGATTTCTGGTTCTATCACAATAGCTACTCAAACGGCGCGTACTTCGGGCAGGCGCTTTACGGTCCATGCGGACGAATGAAGTTCGTGAACAATATAATGTCGGGACGAGGGTTCATGGCGGGAGCCGGGCCTGCTGATGATACGATGCCCGATGTGTTTGCAGCGTTCGACTACAACTTCATGGGTGGGCAGTATCGCGGATATCGCTACTTCAAGTGGGCTGCAACAGACAGTCATAACCTGTGGGCCGCCGACACCCTCCGGGGTGACATCAACCACCAGGTATGGCCGCTTGGGACGGAGCCGGATTGGAACGTGCCGGAGACGAGCGCGGCCTTCTGCTCCGGGCTCGACCTATCCGACTCTTTCACCATCAGGGGTGTAACGTACGGTCCGCTGCCCGGCATGACTGAGGGATATTTCACAGGAATCGCGCCAAATCTCGGTGCAGCTCAGAATACGGGCCGTGTCGGAACCCCACAAGACGACTCCGGACGCGGAAGCGTCATGCGGCCTTTGGAACTCGCCTTCGCGCCGAACCCGGCGGCCGGTCGGGACGTCATGGTTCAGTGTGCCGTCCCGGTCGGGAAGGTCGGGGAGCTTACCATGCGCGATGTTCTTGGGAGAGCGGTGAAGACTTTCACTCTGGACCCGTCGGGCCAGACGCGGCTCGACCTGCGCGGCTTCGCGCCGGGTATCTACGTTGCCGTGCTCGACGCGGCCGGCCCGCCCGTCTCCCGCAAGCTCATAGTCGCGCGGCGCGACTAGTTTCTAGTTTCTGGTTTTTAGTTCTTGGTTTCAGGTTCCTGGACCACAAACGGCAAACTGAAAACCAGCAACCAGTGTGAGGGACTGGAAACTGCCAACCAGAAACCAAGGACAAAGGATAGGGGATACGGGTTTGGGACGAGGAACTGGAGTTTTGAGGCTAGAAACTGCAAACCAGAAACCAGAAGCTAAGAACCAAGAACTTCGACTTGGGTCTATAAACCTGGCCTGAGAGGCTAGTTTTTGGTTCTTGGTCTTTGGTTCCAGGTTCCGTCAAACTGAAACCAGGAACTACGAACCAAGAACTTCCTGGATCAGTTCCCAGAACCTGCCGTCTGGGCTGAGTTCGAGCGAGAAAGCCGGCACCGCCCGGGCCAGAGCCTTGGCAGCACGGATCCCTTCGCCAAAGAGCGTCCGGGCAGCGTCCGGGTTGTAGACTCTCAGATACGACATGTGATAGGCAAGGTCCGTTTCCGATTCGACAATCAGGGCGGTTGCCTGAGTGGCGCTGACCGGCGTCAATCGGTCGGATGAAGAACGGTCCAGGAAGAAGACTGCCCGAAGCGGTACGGCGTGTTCTGCGGTCCACGTTCCGCCCGGCCCGCCGTCGTTGAAACGGCTCCAGGTCGGCCATGGATGGGCCCAGTATTGTCCGCTTTCGTCCCGAACAACCAGAGTCGTGTCGTCGCTGAGCGAGTGCCAGGGCTCGGGAAGGCGGCTGCTGGCTGTGCTCTTGCCGATGCCGCCTCGGCCGGCCATGATAATGCCGCCGCCGAGGTACTCGGCCAGCGCACCATGAATCAGCATGCTGCCGTGGTTCAGGTCGGAGAGCGCGATTCTGCGGGCAACTTCGGTCATCTGAATCATACCCAGCACCGGGTTCAAGCGTGGAGGCAGCCAGCACTGCAAAGGACCTTCGCCGGGGATGTCATGGAGGTGAACCTGGTGCTTTGGGCGGAGCGCAACCAGCACCTCGCGTCCCTCATCAGCGCCGCGCAACTGCATCACCTGCGCCAGGCGCTTGATGCACTCACCGGCTTCTTCGTCAGCGGCGCGAATCACCCACCGATGTCCGTTGGCGAGGGCAAGCCCGAAAGGCTTGGTTTCCGGTTTCTGGTTCGTAGTTCCTAGTTCCAACGCCCCGGTCATCGGTCCTCCGTCGTCCGTCCTCGGTCGCTGCTTGCTTGTGACATCTAGCTTCTCGCTTCTAGCTTCGCCCGGGCATGAGAGCTGGTTATTGGTTTCTGGTTCATGGTTTCTGGTTAGTGGTCAGCGGTCCCTGGTTCCCAGCCCGATACTGGACACTGCAACCTGGTAACTGGCACCTCGCGGCCTTCGGCCGCGTCTGGTTCTTGGTTCATGGTCTATCGCCCCAGGCAGAGGTAGAGGTAGAGGTTGAGGTCGAGACCGCGGTCACTGGTCGCTGCTTGCTCGTGACATCCGTCTTATCGCTTCTGACATCGTCCCCGCATAGTTGATGGCTTTTGGTTTCTGGTTTCTGGTCGCCAGTCTCCGGCTGCTCGTGACTTCTGGCTTCTAGCATCTAACTTCTCGCTTCTGACATCGTCCGCGTCCTGCGTCCCCTCTCCCTGTGCGCTTTTGACTTCATCCGAGGCCGGTCAGAACAAAGTCCGACAGCGACCGTTGAGGTCGCTGCCGGACTTTTCCAAGTACTGCGGCCGCTGGTTGCGGCCTCAAAGTGCAGCAGAAGCTAGGCTGGGCCCGTCCCCGTGTGGCAACCTGCCGACCCGTAGGCCCCGTTTCCGGCAGGACAGTTGGCCGCATTGTCCCCGGTCGTGCACTGGCCGCTGCCGCCTGTGCCGGTACCGTTCGTGCAGGCCTGGGCAAGGTTGCCCGTCGTGGTGCAGGCCGATACAGCGTTGCTTCCCGAGGGACTGCAGTCGAAACCGCGGCCCTCCGACACGTTCCCGAGGCGCGCGGCCTCAGGAGCGACATACTTTTTTCCACCCGACTCGTTCGGTTTCACATCATTACTCATGGCAAACCTCCATTTGTCATCTTGCCATTATACCCGATATTCTCTGGTTGAGCGACTTCAATTGTAGTTCTGCCTACACCGCTGTCAAGCAAAAACTCTCGGAATCCGATAGCAACGACCAAGCGGTCGGGCTCATGTCGCAGGGCTCTTGTGCAGGTGCCATACCAGGAAGAGCGGGCGTGGTCGTGCTCGGCAACTGCCCGCATCACAGGATGTTGCAGCGCGGGGCTCCTTCGTGCCCTGCAGGCACTGCGCACGATGCTTGCCGCAGAATCAGGCGGCTGTCGCAGCATATGCTGGCAGTAGACGTCCAGCGGTACCGCGTGGCTTGAACGCAGACAGCGGGGCGCAATGTGCAAGCCCAGGGAAGAACAGAGTCCGGCGGCGATCTTCTATGGTCGCCGCCGGACTTCTTCGACAGCTACGACCGCCGGTTGCGGCCCAAGGGGTGGCTGAAGCTAGCTCTTCTCCGTGGCTGGGCCCGTCCCCGTGTGACACCCGGGTGGATAGCTGTATGCTGCGTTTCCGGCAGGGCAGTTGCGCGCATTATTGCCGGTGATGCACTCGCCATTGCCGCCCGTCACGTTGCCGGTCGTGCAGGCTTGGGCCAGGCTGCCCGTTGCCGCGCACGCCGATAGGGCTGCGCTTCCAGTGCCGCTACAGTCTGCCCCTTGGCCCGACGACACGCCGCCAAGGCGCACCGCCTCCGGCGCGGCGTACTTCTTTCCACCCGATTTTCCCGAATCCATGCTGTTGAACAAGACAAACCTCCATCTGTCTTCTTGCCTGCTATCCCAATTTCTCTGGTTGGGAGGCGGAGATTGTACGCCACCTTATAGCTGTGTCAAACAAAACCGATAGAGGATTCGGAAGGTTGAGGTTAAGGTTGAGGCTGAGGCCGAGGTAGATGAAGAGGTGAAGGCAGAGGTAGAGGCAAAGGCTGAGAACGGAACAGCGTCCACAGACGACGCGGAGCGTCGCCCTGAGCGAAGTCGAAGGGTCTCGCAGGCTATCCGCTGATAGACGCAGATGGTCTGGGGGAAGGCAGAGGACAGTCCCACCGTGCGCCTGCGTCGAACGCGGCGCGGTACAGTCCCCGTTTTCCGCGGACTGGTGCCTCGCACTCAAAGCACCGTTGTGTCTCGCGAAGTACCGGTCGTTGTTCGTCAGGGAGTACCGGCAGACTTGTCCTTACTTGTGCAGTCGCCTGCGCCGGCTGTCGTGTCGTTCGTCCTGTCTCGACATCAAACTTGACCTCGACCTCAACCTGAATCCGTCGCAGTACGTCGAGTTGTTCGCGGAGCTGTTCCGGTTGTTCTTCCGCAGGTTCCTCGCGTCGGCGTACGCCGCGATGTTCGGGTCGATACTTGTGCAGTTGCGCGATTCGTGGCGTCTTCCGACGCATCGGCAGAGGCCACGGGGGAGGCGGCCCGTGGGCCGTGGGGTGGGCGGCAGAATTGTGGTTCGGGTAGCTTCGAGCACTACATATGGTATGTGCGTTATTGGCACAGACGCAAACGTGACACGCCGCGAAGAGTCCCTCGTCGATGGTCCGCTTGTCCTTCGTCCCTCGTCGCGGGATATGTCTAACTCCTTGCATCTCAAGCGTTCTCGCGTCTGCCAGTCATTCTGATCTCTGGTCTCTGGATTCTGAGTTCCGGGTTGTCCATCCACGAATGCCCGTCCCCTGGGTGGTAGGGGGAATTCCAGCCCCTGATGCGGTCCCTGGCCCGGTACTCGCAACACCCGCCGCTCCGGCCCAAAGTACAGCATCCGCTCATGCCCTCGTTCCGGTACGAAGGCCAGGCGTCGTACCTGTGCCCGCTCATCCAGCCGCACCGGCGCTTTCTTCAGGCGCTGCAATATCGCCCTGAACTGCACTCAGTCCTCGCATCGCTGCAACCGCCGTTCCTCCAGCCGCAACAGCCCTTGTACCCACGCTTGTTCCAGGCCTCGCAGCAGCGCCCGTTCTCACCTCTGCAACGGCGCTCGCGGCAGCTCCTGCTTCCGGGCGACCTGCAGCACCAGCCCAAGCTGAACACCGGCGCGAGAGGGCACAGCGCACGACCGGCGCGCTGCACTGCAGTCCCGAGGTCGCCGGGTTCCTGCGGGTTGTCGTCTTCGGGGTATCGTGCACTTTGACTTGTGCATCCTACGCGCCCTGCGCCTGTCTCCAGCAATTGCCGCGCCTGCTGCCGCATTCTGCGGCAGGTGGGCGCGGCAACCGCGTTTCCTGTACCTCATGGAATCCTCACAGAAGCTAACTCATTCACTATCCGGATGATACTGCAGAGACGACAGCCTTTCCGTGATGGTACGAAAGCTGCAAGCCTTGACCCTTCATGGTACCAGAGACTTCGCTCGACCCGTGTCGTGCTGAGCGGGCCCGCGCAGAATACCTGCTCGCACGCGATGTGGGCCAAGGTTGGCACGCCAGCCACGCTAGAACGACGAGACTCAGCATCGCCGCATCCGGGCGCGAGAATCGGCCGTGCCGTACCCCTGGAGCCGGCATAAAAACCCACCACAAAGGCACAAAGACACAAAGAGGGGGAGGACCGAAAATGGTCTTGTCTGCTTGGTGTACCTGGTGTCTTGGTGGTTCAATATCGGGTTTGGGGCGGAGTCTGCCGGTTGACCGGTCGTCGGAAGAGGCTATAATTCCAGGGATGGGTCGTACGACACAGCAGGACCGCGACCCAGCGGCCACTCGGAGGTTCATAGTTCTTGGTTTCTAGTTCCATGAACCTGAACCATGAACCAAGAACCAAGAACTAAGAACGAATAACTAGTAGCCATGACCTTCAAGACCTTTGAGGATATCGACGCCTGGAAGAAGGCGCGTGAACTGACGCGAAGCGTCTACGGAGTCACGGCGAAGGGAGCCTTCGCCAGAGACTATGCGCTGCGCGACCAGATTCGCCGGGCCTCGATTTCAGTGATGTCGAACGTAGCTGAAGGCCATGGCCGTGGCGGTACAAAGGAGTTCATGCAGTTTCTCTCGATGGCACTCGGCTCGGCCAACGAGGTCGGCTCTCACCTCTACGTTGCACTGGACCAGAAGTACCTAACTGACAACGACTTCCGTGAACTCACCGCATTGGCCCACGAAACCGCCAATCTGATAGGCGGTTTGAGCAGATACCTCCGTACGATCCGACTGCGGGGCCGCAAGTTTGACTCCGGTGTGCTGGAACCTGGAACTAAGAACCAACAACCATGAACTTTCTAGTTACCGGCGGCGCGGGCTTCATCGGCTCCAACATCGTCGAAGAGCTGCTGAAGCGCGGCCACCACGTCCGCGTACTCGACAACTTCTCTACCGGCCGTCGCTCGAATCTGGAGCCTTTCATCAAAGGCTCCAGTAGTTCGCAGTTCTCAGTTTCTGGTTTCAAGTCGGATAACCAAGAACTTGAAACTAGAAACCACAAACTTCTTGGTTCCAGGTCGGACAACCAGAAACTAGAAACCAAGGACTTCGAACTAGTCGAGGGCGATGTACGCAGCCCGTTTACTGTCATGGAAGCGATGGAGGGCATGGACTACGTCCTGCACCAGGCCGCACTACCATCGGTGCCGCGTTCCATCAAAGACCCGCTGACCACGAACGAGGTGTGTGTTGTTGGGACGTTGAACGTACTCAAGGCCGCGCTCGCATGCAAGGTAAAACGCGTGGTCTATGCTTCGTCCTCCTCGGTCTACGGCGACTCCGCGGAGCTGCCCAAACACGAGGGAATGATACCGAACCCGCTCTCCCCATACGCCTGCGCCAAGCTGGCGGGTGAGCACTACTGCCAGGTCTTCAGCCGCCTCTACGGTCTGGAGACGGTCGCGCTGCGCTACTTCAACGTCTTTGGCCCGCATCAGGACCCGACCAGCCAGTATGCCGCGGTCATCCCCAAGTTCATAGCGGCCATCCGCGAAGGCCGCAGTCCGGTCATCTACGGCGATGGTGAGCAGTCCCGCGATTTCACTCCTGTTATCAACGTCGTCAAAGCCAACCTGGCGGCATGCGAGGTCAGTTTTGAGTTTCCAGTTCATGGTTCCAAGTCGTCCCAAGACCAAGAACCAGAAACCATAAACCATGAACTAAAAACCAAGAACCGCAGAGCGCGCAAGGACCAGTCGACGAAGGACAGTCGGTCATCGGTCTCCGGTCCTCCGTCTCCTTTTCTGCTGTCCAACGTCGCTGTCGGCGAGCGCTACACGCTGAACTTCATCGTCAACGAGATTTGCCGGGTCGTCGGCAGGCGCGTGAAGCCCACCTACGACCCACCGCGCCCGGGTGACGTACGCCACTCGCTGGCCTCAACCAAGGTGATGACCGAACGCCTTGGGCTCACCCATCCGACACCGTTCGTGGTTGGTCTGGAGCAACTGACCCGGCGGGCAGCCAAGTACGAAGAACCGAGGGCTGAGAGGATAAGGCCGTGAACCTAGAAGTTGTTAGTTTCAGGTTCTTAGTTCCAGGTTGGCAACTCAGACCAAGAACCAGAAACCAAGAACCACAAACCACGAACTACAAACCAGAAACCAGGGACTAATGACTAAGGACGAGATGACGAAGGACGGGAAGACGGAGGACGGAGGACGGAGGACTGAGGACGGAGGACTAGAAACCAAGAACCAGAAACCAAAAACTGGGCGCGGAGGACCTCAACCTCAACCTGCGCCTAGCGTCGCCGTCATCGGCACCGGCTACTGGGGCAAGAACCTGGTGCGGACGTTCGACGCGCTCGGCGTACTCCGCACGGTCTGTGACACGGACCAGGTCCGGCTGGATGCCCTCAAGACTACAAGCGAAGTAAAGCGTAGCTGCGGTGTGGAAGGTTGCCTCAAGGACCCGGAAATCAGCGCCGTCGCTATCGCCGCGCCCGCGGTCTCGCACGCCGAGCTGGTCCGGGCCGCTTTGCAGGCAGGCAAGGATGTATTTGTCGAGAAGCCGCTGGCCCTGACGGTTCAGGATGGCCGGGAACTCGTCAGGCTCGCCGCAGATAAGAAGCGAATCTTGATGGTCGGGCACATACTCCGCTATCACCCTGCGGTCTGCAAGCTCAAGCAGTTGGTGGACGGAGGAGAACTTGGCAAGGTCGAGTACATCTACTCCAACCGGCTGAGCATCGGCAAGCTGCGTACAGAGGAGAACATTCTCTGGAGCTTCGCCCCGCACGACGTATCGGTCATGCTCGGCCTGCTGGGCGAGATGCCGACTGCCGCCTCCTGTCAGGGTGGGGACTACCTGAGCCGCGGAATCTGTGATGTCACGGTCAGTCAGTTCATATTCGCCGGAGGCGTCCGGGCTCACATCTTCGTGAGCTGGCTGCATCCCTTCAAAGAGCAGCGGCTGGTGGTAGTGGGTTCGGACAAGATGGCGGTGTTCGATGACACCGTACAGAACAAGCTGGTGACTTACCCGCACAAGGTCGAATGGAAGAACCGCGTGCCCACTGCGGTGAAGGCCGAAGCCCAGGTGGTTCCGGTCGATGCCACCGAGCCGCTCAAGGCCGAGTGCCTTGCGTTCCTCGAAAGCCTCAAGACGCGCAAGCCGCCGCCGACCGACGGCAACGAAGGGCTCCGCGTGCTGGAAGTGCTCGACGCCTGCCAGTCCTCGCTCCAGGCCGGCGGTGCCGTCCTGTCGCTCGCAGTTGGCAGTTCTGAGTTTATGGTTTCTGGTTCCAGGTCCGAGAACCAAAAACCCCAGACCCTAAACCCAAAACCAGAAACCAGAAACCAAGAACCTCCTTGTTTCGTCCATCCTTCCGCCTTTGTGGACGAAGGCGCGGAAGTCGGCGCCGGGAGCAAGGTCTGGCACTTCGCCCACGTAATGAAGGGCGCGAAAATTGGCGGGCGCTGCATCCTCGGCCAGAACGTGAACGTGGACGGCGGCGTGGTCATTGGCAACAACGTCAAGATTCAGAACAACGTCTCGGTCTACACCGGCGCGGTCATCGAGGACGACGTTTTCCTCGGCCCGTCCTGCGTGCTGACCAACGTCTCCAATCCCCGGTCCCAGGTCAACCGCCACTCCCTGTATGAAAGGACGCTGTTCAAGCGGGGCTGCACGGTCGGCGCCAATGCCACGATTGTCTGCGGCACGACTATCGGCCGCTACGCCTTTATTGCCGCCGGCTCGGTCGTAACCCGGGATGTCCCTGACTACGCGATGATGATGGGCAACCCGGCACGCCGCAGAGGCTGGGTGAGCCGGCATTGCCAGAAGCTCGGCGCGCCGGGCGCGGAGGGGATCATGGTCTGCCCGGAGAGCGGGCTGCGCTACCGCGAATTCTCGCCCGGGGTCCTGCGCTGCCTGGACCTCGACGAAGAAGCGCCACTTCCAGCGGAGCTGGCCAAGAGTACGAAACCATACCGCGAGTTCAGGACATGAAGGTTTGTGGTTTGGAGTTTCTGGTTTCTGGTTGCTCGAGAACTACGAACCACGATCCCCAGACCGTGAACCAGTCATGACATTCCGTACGTTCGAGGATATCGAAGCTTGGAAGAAGGCACGAGAACTAATGAGGGATGTGTACAAGGCCACTGCGAAGGGGGCTTTTGCCAAAGACTTCGGGCTGCGCGACCAGATCCGTCGTGCCTCGGTCTCGGTCATGTCGAACGTGGCCGAGGGGCATGGTCGCGGAGGCAGGAAGGAGTTCCTCCAATTCCTGTCGATGGCGCAGGGCTCGGTCAACGAAGTATGCTCGCATCTCTACGTTGCCTCGGATTTGGGATACATAGACGGCGAGCAGTTCCGGGCGCTGAGAGATCTGGCGTATGAGAGCGCCCGCCTCATCGGCGGACTGGCCCGCTATCTACGTACCACGTCGGTATCAGGTGTCAAGTTTCGCGTTTCCGGCCTCGCCACCAGCCAGAAACCACAAACTGCAAACCAGGAACAAGAAATTACGAGCCAGGAACCAGGAACCAGAAACTACAAACCAAAAACTACAAGATGAACGTACCACTACTTGATTTGAAGGCCCAGTATCTTTCGATAAAGCCTGACATCGACGCGGCCATCGCCGAGGTCTGCGAATCGCAGAAGTTCATACTCGGCCCGCAGGTCAAGGCCTGCGAAGAGGCAATCGCGAAGTACTGTGGCTGCGCCCACGCGGTCGGCGTCTCCTCCGGCACCGACGCCCTGCTCATCTCGCTGATGGCCGAGGACATCAAGCCGGGCGACGAGGTCATCACCACTGCCTACTCCTTCTTCGCAACTGCCGGCTGCATCGCCCGGCTCGGCGCCAAACCGGTCTTCGTCGATATCGACCCAATCACCTACAACCTCGACCCAACCAAGTTCGAAGAGCTCCTAACCAAGAACCAAAAACCAGAAACCAAGAACTACAAAGCCATCCTCCCCGTCCACCTCTTCGGCCAGATGGCCGACATGGACCCGATCATGGACATCGCGAAGCGGCACAACCTCGTCGTTGTCGAGGACGGCGCCCAGGCCATTGGGGCGGAATACGCCCCAATGTTCATAGTTTCTAGTTTGGGGTCTTTGGTTTCCGGACAACCACAAACCATCAACCAAAAACCACAAACTTCGCGCCGGGCGGGCTCGTTCGGCGAATATGGCTGTTTTTCCTTCTTCCCGTCCAAGAACCTCGGCGCTTTCGGCGACGGCGGGATAGTTACGACCAACGACGCGGAGCGGGCCGACCGGCTGCGCGTGCTGAGGGCGCACGGCTCCAAGCCCAAGTACTATCACAAGTTCGTGGGCGGCAACTTCCGGCTCGACACGCTCCAGGCCGCTATTGTCCTCGCCAAGCTCAAGCACCTCGACGACTGGACTGCCGCCCGCCAGGCGAACGCCGCCCGCTATGACCGACTGTTCCAGCAGTCTGGTCTGGTCTCGTCTGGGTTGGTCAGTCTGCCGAAGATTGCGTCGTATTCCTCAACTGCGGGCGTCGTTAGTTTTGAGTCCATGGTTTCAGGTTCTTCGTTCCCCGGACCGGTGCCCGGAACCACAAACCACGAACCACAAACCAAAAACCAAAAACCAAAAACCACAAACCAGAAACCAGAAACCAGCAACTGCTCCCGTCACATCGTTAATCAGTACGTCATCCGTGCGCAGCGCCGCAACGAGCTCCAGGCCTTCCTCAAAGAGAAGGGCATTGGTTCCGAAGTCTACTACCCGCTGCCCCTGCACCTGCAGGAGTGCTTCGCCTCTCTCGGCCACAAGCCCGGCAGCTTCCCCGAGAGCGAAAAGGCCGCCAACGAAACCCTGGCCCTCCCGGTCTATCCCGAACTCACTGACGACCAAGCCGTCTACGTTGTCGATTCCATTCGTGCATTCTACTCCGCCCAACCATGAACCCTAAACCAAGAACCAGAAACCAGTCTCGCTACGTTGTTGATTCTATCGCCGAGTTCTACCATAACCAGGGACGATGAACCAAGAACCATGAACTTGCTGGTCGTCGCCCAACCATGAACCTGAAACCACAAACCATGAACCATCCACCGATTACACCGATTACGGAAGAGTCCGGGATCTCCTTCTCGACCTCGACCTCAACCTCTACCTCTCCTACGAATCTGTGGATCGCATCTCCACCTCCGGAACCACGAACTTGAAACCAAGAACCAGGAACTAGCCCATGAAAGGCATCATCCTCGCCGGCGGCAAGGGCACACGCCTCCATCCGGTCACGAACGCGGTCAGCAAGCAGCTTCTGCCGGTCTACAACAAGCCGATGGTCTACTACCCGCTCTCGGTGCTGATGCTGGCCGGCATCCGCGACCTGCTCATAATCAGCACACCGGAAGACCTGCCCGGCTACCAGCGGCTGCTTGGTGACGGCAGCCAGTGGGGTGTGAGTTTCTCCTACGCGGTCCAGCCGGCTCCCCGTGGCCTGGCCGATGCCTTCATCGTCGGCGAGAAGTTCATTGCAGGCCAGCCGGTCGGCATGGTCCTTGGGGATAACCTGCTTTATGGCCAGGGCTTGAAGCCCCTGCTCGAGCAGGCTGCAGCCCTCACCCAGGGCGCGCTCGTGTTCGCCTACGTTGTCCGCGACCCTGAGCGCTACGGCGTGGTGGAGCTGGACGAGGGCGGCAGACCGGTGAGCCTCGAGGAGAAGCCCAAACACCCGCGTACCAACTACGCCATTCCCGGGCTTTACTTCTACGATAGCGCCGTGTCGGAGATGGCCCGCAACCTCAAGCCATCGGCCCGCGGCGAGCTCGAGATAACCGACCTCAACCGCGAGTACCTGCGGCACGGACAACTGCGGGTCGAAGTCCTTGGCCGCGGCATCGCCTGGCTGGATGCCGGGACCCACGAATCGCTGCTGCAGGCCGCGATGTACGTACAGGCAGTCGAGGACCGGCAGGGCCTCATGATTGGCTGTCCGGAAGAAGTCGCATATCGCCAGCGCTTCATCGGCTCCGGCGAGCTGCTGGCGCTGGCCGACCGCATGGGCCCGGGCAGCTACAGCACGTACCTCAGGCAGTTGGCAGCGGAAGACCGAGGACCGGTGACGGAGGACCGGAGACCGATGACCGAGGACGGACGACCGAAGACCGATGACGAAGGACGAAGCGACCAGGGACGAAGAGACAGAGCCTAGAAACTTGAAACCAAAAACCAGAAACCAAGCACATGGAACCAAAAACCAGAAACCAAGGTCTGGCGACCCGGGACTATTGACTGTAGACTGTAGCCCATGAACCAGAACCCACCGATGGAGTTTCCAGTTTCGGGTCTGTGGTTTCTAGCTCGCCAACGCAAGAACCCCGAACCACAAACCAAAAACCAAGAACCAAGAACTTGAAACCAAGAACCATGAACCATGAACCTCGGACCGGTGACGGAAGACGGATGACGGAGGACCG
>DDXO01000120.1:0-90061 GCA_002347155.1 Caldifarciminota bacterium UBA2258 | reverse complement strand
TACCTCTACCTCTACCTCTACCTTCCTCCTCCATCCTCGGCGTCCTCCTCACTCCTCTTTCCTTCGCGTCCGACTCCCGCGGCTGGCTTGCCGAGCTGTTCCGCTCCGACGTGCTTGATGCCGCAGGCATGAAAGAGGCCCAGCCGGTGATGGGCTACCTGTCGATGACAAGGCCGGGCGTTGCGCGCGGGCCGCATGAACACCGCGAGCAGACCGACTTCTTCGCCTTTGTCGGGCCGTCCGACTTCGAAGTCGTGCTCTGGGACAATCGAGCCGGATCGCCCACTTTCGGCCGGCGCGAGAGCTTTGTGCTGGGCGCAAGCCGGCCGGCAACGCTCATCGCCCCGCCGGGCGTAGTCCACGCCTACCGCAATGTCGGCAAGGACGAAGGCTGGGTACTCAACTTCCCGAACCGGCTGTACAAAGGCCCGGGCCGGAAGGAACCGGTGGACGAAATCAGGTACGAGGACGACCCAACCAGTAGTTTCGGGTTTGAGGTTTCTAGTTTAAGGTTCCCAAACCAAGAACCATGAACTACGAACCAAGAANNGAACCATGAACTACGAACCAAGAACCCCATACCTTGAACCACAAACTACAAACCAAGAACCCCACACCTTGAACTATGGACCAGAAACTAAGAACTTCTGAGTTGCCGGTTTCTGGTTCCACGTCCCCAAACCTGAAACCATGAACCACAGACTACTGCGAACCATGAACTACGAACCAAGAACCCCACACCTTGAACCACAAACTACAAACCAGAAACCACAAACTAAGGGCTAGATGACTATGGACGAGATGACTGTTCTCGACCTTAACCTTGACCTTAACCTTCATATTGTGCTGTAATGGAGGAATCATGAAGTACAAATCGCTGTTGGTTGTCGCCTTGGTGCTCTGCGCCGCGTCCGCACAGGCGGCCGACTCCTTGAATTGCCGTGTTGTCGGGAGTTGCGTGATACGCACGGCTTCTGTCTGCGCCTACGGGGACATTGCGTGTGCCGATAGTCGTGATTCGGGCGTGTACGTCCTTAACATAAGCGACAAGTCGAATCCACACGTTATTGGGCATACCTACGTAACCAGGACTGCGAATGACTTGGTGATGAACTCCGATACCTGTGCATATATCGCCGATGGAGTTCGTGTTGCGAGGATAGGTCTTAGCGACCCGTCGAACCCCACTTATGGCAAATCAACATCCGCTGGCGGTTGGGTACAGTTCGTCACCATTGACGGCGACTACTTATACGCTTCGCTATACTCATTGGGTCTGAAGATATTTGATGTGAGCAGCCCGGACACTATTAGGCAGGTTGGTTATACCGCTTTGACCGGACACATCTTCCAGCAGCCTATCGTCGTCGGGGACTACTGCTACGTCAACTCGTGGGATTCCGGCTTCAGCGTTGTGGACATCAGCAACAAGGCGAATCCTATCGAGGTTGCCCGATACAGGCCGGATACCGTTGCGGCGAACCATAGCGAGGATTTAGCTGTACGTGGTAATCTTGTCTACATGAGTTGGATGACACGTGTGCATTGTGTGGATGTATCCGACCTTGAGAACATAACCAGCCTGGGAGTTACTGACTACCTGGGCGGTTACGTCTACAATGTGCGTGTAAGTGGCCTCTACGTGTACGTGGTTGTTGGTAATGTTAATGGACTGCGCGTAGTTGACGTTTCAGACCCGAGCAACCCTGTAGAAGTCGGGCACTACCGAGATTCAGTTGCTGCAAGGGCTGTTAATCTGGCAGATGGCTACGCATACGTGACATGGGTGGGGAATGTGCTGAAGATTATTCAATTCTACGGCGGCGGGGCGGTGGTTGAGGAAGGCGGAAGGTCTGTCGCTTCCCGCTCGCAGTTGGGTGCCACGATTGTGAGGGGGAACCTGTTCTTGACAGGAGACAGAAGACCGGAGACCGGAGACCGGGTGGCGCTCATGGACGCGGCCGGGCGAAGGGTGATGGAATTGCGACCGGGCCCGAACGACGTGCACCACCTGAGCCCCGGTGTCTACTTCGTCCGCAGCCAGTCGGCGGTGGAGAAAGTCCTTCTAACCCGATAGCTATGGACGAGAGCGTGGTTTGTAGTTTTGGGTTTTTGGTTCGGGGACTGGGACCCGGAAACCAGAAACCAAGAACCAGGCACCACGAACTTGGAGCGGTGAGCTGACAGGTGGCGACATTCAAGAACTTCGAAGAGATCGACGCATGGAGGAAGTCGCGTGAACTCACTCGATGTATCTACGAAGTCACAGCGCGTGGGGGCTTTGCGCGCGACTTCCCGCTGCGCGACCAGATTCGGCGTGCCTGTGTATCTGTAATGTCAAACGTGGCCGAAGGGCATGGGCGAGGAGGGCGAAAGGAGTTCCTGCAGTTCCTCTCGATGGCACTCGGCTCGGCAAACGAGGTCAGTTCCCAGCTATATGTCGCGCTGGACCAGGGCTACATCTCTGACCGCGAGTTCCAACTCCTGACCAACCTGGCACGAGAGACGGCGAATCTGATCGGAGGACTGATGCGTTACCTGCGCACCACCGAAGTCAAAGGACGCAAGTTCAAGCCCGGGGACCTCAAACCAGGAACCAAGAACTAAAAACTATGAACCTTCTAGTCACCGGAGGAGCCGGTTTCATCGGATCCAACTTCATCCGCCTTCGGCTTGCCGGCTCCGGCGACACTATCGTCAATCTCGATGCCCTGACTTACGCCGGCAATCTGGCAAACCTGCAGGAGTTTGACGGTGATGCGAGATACCGCTTCATCCGCGGTCGTATCGAGGACCCGGCAAAGGTGAAAGAGGCGATGACCGGCATCGACGCAGTGGTCCACTTCGCTGCCGAGAGCCACGTTGACCGGTCAATTGCCGATGCCGCGCCGTTTATCACGACCAATGTACTCGGTACGCACGTTCTACTCGACGCCGCACACAAGGCCGGGGTCAAGCGCTTTGTCCACGTATCAACCGACGAGGTCTACGGCGCGCTGGGTAAGGAAGGCAGGTTCACCGAGACAACGCCATTCCGGCCGCGCTCGCCCTATTCGGCTTCCAAGGTCGCGGGCGACATGCTCGCCCAGGCGTTCTGGGAGACCCACAAGCTGCCGGTGATGGTAGTCAGGCCGTCGAACAACTACGGCCCCTACCAGTTTCCCGAGAAGCTGATACCGTTGATGGTGACGAACCTGGTCGAGGGTCGCAAGGTCCCGCTGTACGGCCGCGGGGAGAACGTCAGGGACTGGCTGCACGTCGAAGACTGCTGCCGGGCAATTGAGATTGTGCTTGACCGCGGCAAGCCGGGCGAGGCCTACAACATCGGCGGCGAATCCGAACGCCGCAACATCGAGGTGGTCAACCTCGTCATCGCCCTGATGGGCTTGACGACGCAGGTAGAGGCAAAGGCAAAGGTAGAGCCCGGTATGTCCGCTCCCATCTCAGCCTCTACCTCCACCTCTACCTCTCCTCGTACCTCCACCTCCGCCCGAGAACCAGGAACCAAAAACCACAAACCAGAAACTTCGGTTCGTGAACCTGGAACCAAGAACCACAAACCAGTACCCAGTGACCGAGGACCGAAGACCGCCGACCGTGAACCAAGAACCAAAAACCAAGAACCAGAAACTGACGAATTCATTGAATTCGTCGAAGACCGGCCGGGGCACGATTTCCGCTACGCCCTCGACAACGCGAAGATAAGGGCTGAACTCGGCTGGCATCCGGAAATCCAGTTCGAAGACGGCCTGCGCCGAACCGTGGACTGGTATCGCGAACACCCGGAATGGTGGCAGCCGCTCAAAGCGCGCCTGAACCGCGAAAGCGCCGGGTTCTGGACGAAGGACAGGCAGAGGTAAAGGTGAAGGCAAAGGCAGAGGCAGAGGCAAAGGTAGAGGCAAAGGAAAAGGCAAAGGTGGAGGCTAAGGCAAAGGCAAAGGCAAAGGTAGAGCCCGGTATGTCCGCTCCCATCTCAGCCTCTTCCTCCATCTCTCCTCGTACCTCTACCTCTCCCTCCACCTTTCATCGGCCTACACCTCAACCTAAACCTACCTACTTGTCGTTCCGCGACATGCCAGTATGGCAATCGGCCATGGCCGTAGCCGAGCAGGTCTTCGCTTTGACCGACAGTCTTCCGCGCAAAGAGGACTACGGCTTCACGTCACAGGTCCGGCGCGCTGCCCTCAGCATATCTGCGAACATCGCAGAGGCTTTTGGCCGGAACCACACGCTCGACAAGATCAACTTCTACTACATTGCACGGGGTTCGGTTACCGAGACCCAGAGCCACCTTGAGTACGGCAAGCGCGTAGACTACTTGAAGCCCAAGTCCGCCGAGGAGTTAGCAGACAAGCTCTCAGGCATCTACAACGATATCAACAAGGTGATAATCGTTCTCAGAAAGTCCTCCAGATGATCTATACCTTTGCCTCTCCCTCTTCCTGTCTGCCAGGCATCTACAATGATCTGAACAAGGTCATCGTGACGCTAAGGAGAACTTCCAAATGACCTCTTCCTCCGCCTCTACCTCTACCTTCACCTCTACCTCTACCTTCACCTCCACCTTGCGGCAGGCTGAGACCAAGGACTAGGGACGAAGGACTTCGGACTTTGAACCACAAACCACAGACTAGAAACCCGGAACTAGGAACTAGAGACTAGAGGTAATGGCCGCATCGACGCACTGCCAAGAGCGACCGCCAAGATGGGAGACTGGCGTCGGTTTCAGGATCGCGTATGCCATCCATGCGTATCAGAAACCACAGCAGTTGGCCAGGCTGGTCCATCGCCTTTGCGGAGCGGAAGCCGGTTTCTTCATACACATCGACAGGCGCAAGGGCATTGCACCTTTTCAGAATGCTCTCCGCCGCGAACCGACGAGCATAACCTTCGTGAAGAGGGCAGCTTCTGCATGGGGTACGGTCGGAGAAGTCAGGATGCGGCTTAACCTCATGGCGGCAGTACTTGGGGCCCCGGTCAAATACGACTACGTCGTGATTCTGAGCGGACAGGACTACCCCATCAAGCCGAACCGCGGTATCGTCTCCTTCCTCGCGCAGAACCGTAAGCGCAATTTCGTCCATCACGAGCGTATGCCCACCAGCTTCTGGTCTGTGAACGGAGGCGACGGGGGCATGTGGCTGATCGATCGCTACCACGTCGATTTCCTCGGAAAACGCATCTCGTACCCCCCCACGTGCGAGAGGCCCGATACTCGCAAGGGT
Source organism: Caldifarciminota bacterium UBA2258 (assembly GCA_002347155.1). Lineage (GTDB taxonomy): Bacteria > Hydrothermota > Tepidihabitantia > Tepidihabitantales > Tepidihabitantaceae > UBA2258. Next base: position 84,836 of record DDXO01000120.1, on the reverse strand, counting down.
AGGGCGTTCATTGCGGTCGCCAACTTCCTCTGCGCCCTTCGCTTTCGGATGCCGCGGCTCTTTCCCAGCTACCTGGTCCCATATGGCGGCTCGGCCCATCTGAGCCTGACGCGCGAGGCCGTGCGATACGTGCTGGACTTCGTAGAGCAGCACCCAGACTACCTCAGATTCCACCGGTACACACTCAATTCCAGCGAGATATTCTTTCACACGATACTGCTGAACGCCCCTGAGTACTTGCGCTGCAGTATCGTCAACGACAACCTCCACTATGAGAGCTGGGTCCACACCGCCCACCCCGAGATTCTGACCACCCGCGACCTGCCGGAGTTGCGCAGTACCAGCAAGCCATTCGCCAGGAAATTCGACACGGACGTCGACAGCGAAGTTCTTGACCTTCTTGACCAGGATGCACGGGAAGGACGTTGAGAGATTGGGGGGAAGATGAGAGTCCTTGAGTGTACCGGTCAGCCCGGCAGCGGAAATTCAACCTTGAATCGCGCGGTGTCCCCGGATACTCGCAAGCTACTGGTCTTCGTTCGGATATGTCGCCGCCGACTATGGCGTGACAGAGTCGGCAGAGATACGGCGGAGAGACGGCTCCTGCCTGAAGCAAACCAAACCTCCGGGCTCGAAGCCCCGGCAGAATCGCCCAGCAGAACCACCGACTCCCGCAGGCGGGTCACGCAGACTGGAGACGGTGCCGTGGGCAGGCGAGAGCAGTTCGAGATGTCGCGTGCGGCATTGAGTGACCGGAGTGAAGACCAGATCGCATGAGAGTCCTCTTCGTAACGCACAACGACGGGATGTATGGCTCATGCCGGTCCCTTCTGGACCTCCTTGATGGGCTGCGCGACTACGATGTGCAGCCTCACGTTGTCACTTCGAAAGGCGGTGCGTTTGCACAGGAATTGCAGGCACGGGGTATTTCGTACCGTATACTCCCGGTCATTTGGTGGATAGAAAGAGGGCCAGTGTCCGTCCGCAGAATGGGGCGCATCGTGCTCAACCTGTGCCGTTCAATCCCCGCCGTTGACCGGCTGGTCAGAGACTGGAGTATCGAGGTGGTGTACTCCAATTCGTCAGTCTACCCGATCGGCAGAATCGTCTCCTTCACGAACGGCATTCCTCACGTGTGGCACCTGCGCGAGTTCTTGGGGCGGGGTTTTGACATGGAGTTCGTGTTAGAGCCGGCGCTGTCGCTTGCGCTGGTCAGAAGCTCCGCGGCGGTTATCTGCAACTCCACTGCCGCGAAGAGCTACTACTTTGGGCGCGGAGGGAGAGACCGCGTCCATGTGGTCTACAATGGCGTTGCCTCCCGGACTCGTTTCGACGCGCTTGCGGAGCAAGCGTCTGGAGTGAAGTGCAATGGTGTATACACGTTCCTGATGGTCGGTACAATCTGCGAGGACAAGGGGCAGGAGTTGGCGATAGAGGCGCTTTCCTGTCTTCGTGGGCAAGGGCTACGAGCGCGAATGGTCGTGGCCGGGTCCGGTCCGGAGTCATGGGTGCGAAGGTGCAGGCGACTCGCCGATGAACTCGGCATTGCCGGTTCCGTCGACTTTGCTGGCTACCTCGCTGACCCGTATGAGGCATACCTCAAAGCGGACTGCTTGCTGATGTGTTCTGAGGTAGATACCTTTGGGCGTGCCACCGCGGAGGCCATGTCCGCCTGTCTGCCCGTGATCGGCAAGAACAGGGGAGGAACCCCGGAGTTGGTTGAGCACGGCCGGACCGGGTTTCTGTATAACACCCAGGACGAGTTGGTCGAATACATGCGTAAGCTGTTTGAGAACCCTGAGCAGGGCCGGCAACTCGGTTCGGAGGGCTGGCGCGTGGCGAAGGAACGCTTCAGCAACGAGGTCTACGCCTCGAGCATCCACGAGATTCTGGCGTCGGCATCGCGACGGCGGACCTCAGACCTGGACCCCAGGACCAAGCACCAAAGACCGGGGACCGCAGACCTGAGACACTCCGCAGACTCGGCCCCGACCCTACGTCAGGCACCGCCAGAGGCAAAGGCTCAAGGTCAACGTGAATAGAGCCACCGCGTCCTTTCCTTCTGCCTCAACCTCAACCTTTGCCTCTCCTCCGAATCTGTGGGAATCTGTGAAATCTGTGGATAACACCCCGGGAACCCTTCGACTTCGCTCAGGGCGACGCTCCGCGCCGTCTGTGAAATCTGTGTAATCTGTGGATAAGATTCCTTCCTCTACCTCAACCTTGGCTGATGACCGAGGACCGACGACGGATGACGGACGACCGACAACGAAGGACGAAGGACTAGATGACCAAGGACGAAACTGAATGACGGAAGGCGGAGGACCGACGACCGACCGGACTCCCAGCCCGTCCTCCGTCCTCGGTCACCCGTCGTCCTTGCCCGACCACTGGGATCTGGTGATCCGTCCTCACCGCAAGTGGTTCGACCTCAAGCTTGGCGAACTCTGGCGCTACCGGGACCTGGTTATGCTCTTCGTCCGCCGCGACTTCGTGGCGCTGTACAAGCAGACCATCCTCGGCCCGCTCTGGTACATCATCCAGCCGTTGCTCACGACGATAACCTTCACGATTGTCTTCGGCAGGATCGCCAGGCTGCCGACCAACGGACTGCCTCAGTTCCTCTTCTACATGGCCGGCACGGTCGTCTGGACCTACTTCGCAACCTGTCTCACCAAGACCTCGGAGACTTTTGTGCAGAACGCCCAGCTTTTCGGCAAGGTCTACTTCCCGCGCCTCGCCGTCCCGGTTTCAATCCTCATCTCCAACCTCATCGCCTTTGCCATCCAGTTCGTCTTCTTCCTCGCGTTCATGGTCTACTTCGCCCTGCGCGGTTCTCCAATCCGCCCTAATCCCTACATCCTGCTAACCCCTATCCTGCTACTCACGATGGCCGGGTTGGCATTGGGCTTCGGCACCATCGTCCTTGCCCTGACAACCAAGTACCGCGACCTCCGGTTTCTTATCCATTTCGGAGTTCAGCTTCTGATGTACGCCGCTCCGGTGGTTTACTCGACATCTTCTCTGCCTCCGGGACTGCAGCCGATCGTCCGCGCGAACCCGCTGTCATCCATCATCGAGGCGTTTCGCTACGCGTACCTCGGCGGAGTTGCCCCGTCGCTCGGCCAACTCGCCTACAGCTTCGGTTTCATGGTCGTCATCCTGGTAGTCGGGATCGTGGTATTCAACCGGGTAGAGGCGACGTTTGTGGACACAGTCTGATGACAAGGTTAAGGCTAAGGTTAAGGTTAAGTTCTGAGAGGAGAACCGAGCAAGGATGATAGCCTTTTCTCAACCCGAACCTAGACCTCAACCTAGTTCGAGGTTAAGGCTAAGGGCGAGGTTAAGGTAGAAGATGCAGACCTCTCAACCTAGACCTGCTCCTGCATCTCAGCCTCAACCTAAACCTCCCTATCTCTCCTTCAGGGAAATGCCTGTATGGCAGACGGCAATGGAAGTAGCCGAGCGAGTGTTTGCACTGACGGACGGGCTCCCGCGCAAGGAAGACTACGGCTTCACTTCTCAGATCCGCCGAGCGGCTCTTAGTATCTCTGCCAACATCGCGGAGGCCTTTGGCCGCTCCCACACTCTCGACAAAGTGAACTTCTATCACATTGCTCGAGGTTCTCTGACCGAAACGCAGAGTCATCTTGAGTACGGCAGGCGAGTGGGTTACATACCAGCGTCCGTCGCCAATGACCTTTCCGTGAAGCTAGAGTTCTTACACACCGACTTGAACAAGGTCATCTCTGCGCTCAAGAAGCAAGCCAAGTGATGCCATCCTTGACCTTGACCTCGGCCTTGACCTTAGCCTCGGCCTATCCCCTCTCAACCTCGACCTCCGCCTCAACCTTGCTCTTTCCTCTCTCAGCCTTAACCTCAACCTCAGCCTTCATTGATGGGCGCGTCGGCTACCTGGCGGCGTCCGATGTTGCGGCGCTCTCCGACAGACTCGACCAAGTCCATACCGAGCTCAACCGCGTGATCTCGTCCCTCCGGAGGTCCTCTAAGTGAGCATCTCTGCCTCGACCTCGGTCTGTTCTTTCTCAACCCTAGTCTCAACCTCAGCCTGTTCCTCGGCCTCAACCTCAACCTTAACCTCAACCTGCCATGCCTAGCACTGTCATTTCGGTAGAGCACCTGTCCAAGTCCTACAGACTCGGCCAGATCGGCACCGGCAGACTTGTCGACGACCTGAAGATCTGGTGGGCGAAGGCAAGGGGCAAGCCCAATCCTCTGGCCAAGATCGGCCAGCAAGACCTTAGACGAAACGACCAAGAACCAAGAACCAAAAACCACAAACCAGATAACCGCGACGGCGAGATCATCTGGGCCCTCAAGGACATCAACTTCGAGGTCAAACAAGGCGAGATTCTGGGCATCATCGGTCGGAACGGCGCAGGCAAGAGCACCTTGCTCAAGATAATGACCGGCGTGACGGCTCCGACCAGCGGACAGATCAAAGCCAAAGGTCGTGTGGCGAGTCTGCTTGAGGTCGGCACCGGATTTCACCCGGAACTGACCGGGCGAGAGAACATCTACCTCAACGGGGCCATTCTAGGCATGAAGAAGGTGGAGATTGCCCGCAAGTTCGATGAGATCGTGGCTTTCTCTGAAGTCGAGCAGTTCATAGACACGCCGGTGAAGCGTTACTCCAGTGGCATGTACGTGCGGCTGGCGTTCGCGGTCGCGGCTCACCTGGACCCGGAGATACTGCTTGTCGACGAGGTCCTTGCCGTGGGCGACGCGGCGTTCCAGAAGAAGTGTCTAGGCAAGATGGGTGACGTAGCCTCGGGCGGGCGGACCGTTCTCTTCGTGAGCCACAACATGACTGCTGTGAGGGGGCTCTGTCAGCGAGCTGTTCTCCTACGAGACGGTCGTCTTGTACAGTCAGGTGTTGCCGCTGACGTGATCGGGAACTACCTGGGGGAGATACTGAACCGCGGGGACGCCACGCTTCTTGCGGACCGGCGAGACCGACAGGGCAGTGGTGTTGTCAAGGTCACGGGCATGCGCGTCGGCACTCGTACTGATCCCGCGAGCGGCCACTGGATCACCGGTGAGGATGCCGTGGCCGAGGTAGACTATGCCTGCGATGGGACGAACGGCCTCCGCAATGTCGTGGTGGCAATCGGGGTGCGGAGACTCGATCAGTCCCCCATGTTGTATCTCGGGTCAGAGGTCGTTCGGTTCAACATCGACTGGATTGAGGGGACCGGGACGTTTGTCTGCGTGATAAAGCGGCTTCCGCTTGAGTCAGGTCGCTTTTCGCTGAATGTCGACATCGAACAGAACAAGGTGCTGGCAGACAGAGTCAACGCTGCCTTGGTTCTTGACGTGGCGGAAGGCGATTACTACGGAACCGGGGTTGTCTGGCCGTTCTCCGGATTCCTCTGTGACTACACCTGGAGTCATGCGAAAGGAGTCAAGCCTGCGGCTAGTCGGTGAGTGGGCGACGGGCCCAAGCCGGGTATCTCTGGCTCTCGACGCCAAAGTCATTCCGGTCAACTTGGAGGACCTGTCGTGCCCCGCGAGCACGCTCCCATCTCGGTGCCCAAGGCCGTTCTGGGCCTATCCTTTCGTTCACTGCCGTGTGGCCTCGAACAGTCTGCGCAGTCACCGGTCGGCAACCATGTCATGGACCTCCTGCGTGACTGCGCTTACAGCGCTTGACCGATGAGATTGCTTGCCATCACGGATGACTATCCCCCGTACCAAAGGGGGGGACTTGGTGTTAGCGCGAAGGAACTCCTGGACCAACTCCGGAAACGTGGCCATAGCATAGCTACGGTCACGACGAGACGCCCCCGTGGGGAGAGGAGACGGCTAGCACCTGAAGGAGACGTTTTCAGAAGGCTCACGCGAGATGATGAGCACGCAGGCTGGGCGGCGGGAATCATGGATGAGATCAAAGATGTAATATTCGTCAAGAGGAAGGTCGACGGGTACCGGCCTGATCTCATCTTTGTCATACACATTTGCGATGTCGCCAAGACCATGGTTCCGTACTTCGCGGATTGCGGCATTCCGGTAGCATACTACGAGGGCTCAATCGGCATGTCCTTCTCATACAACCATCACGGTCTTTGGTACCCCTTTGCCGAGGGCAGGCCCCTGTCGATCGCCAAGGTCTTCCTGAAGCGGATTCTGGTAGCGGCCTGCTGCGCGGTCAGTGGCGGCGCTCTCAAGAAGCAATGGGCATGGCCGGCGAACATGCGCGGCTACTTTAACAGCGAGGGCGGCCGCCGGCTCGCGAAGGCGTCAGGCATGCCTACGGAGGGCAGTACAGTCATACGCCAGGGTTTGGATACCGAGTTGTTCACATTCGCACCCAGAACGGAGATCAGGCTTCCACCCAGCATAGTCGTCCCCGGAAGATTCGAGCCGGCCAAAGGACAACGAGACGCCGTACGTGTGGTGGCGGCGCTACATCGAAGAGGCATCAAAGCGCGACTGTCTCTTCTCGGGCACGTCGGAGTTCCGTCCTACCTACATCTACTGGAGAGAGAGATCAACGATCTGGACTTGACAGAGCATGTACGGATAATGCCGACCATGATTGGCCACGAACAGATGCCCTCGGTTTATCAGCAAGCTGACGTGTGCTTTTTCCCGAGCTACCACAAGTCCGGACTGTCGCAAGTGCCCTTGGAAGCAATGGCCAGTGGCTGCGCAGTTGTCTCATACGGGAATGAAGGTTCGGCCGAAGTTATTGAGGACGGCCGGACAGGCTATCTCGTCCCAGAGGGCGACCTCGAGGCCGCTGCCAACAGGGTAGGTGAACTAATCACCAGTCCGGCTACCTATCGCAGTGTTGTCCAGAGTGCCCGCGCTGTAGTCACCAGCCGGTACTCTCTGGAGCTGTATGCGGACAAGGTTGAGGCCTTTCTGCTCGAGGCGGTCGGCCAATGACGGGAGACGGCAGACGAAGGACGGTCTCGTGACACAGGACCAGTCTGCGACGCCCGTGGCCAGCATCTGCTGTGCCACGTATAACCACGAGAAGTACCTGGCCCAGGCACTGGATTCTTTCCTGATGCAGAAGGTGAGCTTCCCCATCGAGATAGTCATCGGCGACGACTGCTCGACTGACGGCACGCCCCGGATTGTGCGGGATTATGCCGAGCGGTTACCGGAACTCTTCAGGGTAATAGCCTTCGATGCGAATGTCGGGGTGTCTCAGAACGCCTTTCGGATCCGGGCGGCGGCAAGAGGAAAGTACATCGCCTTGTGCGAGGGCGACGACTACTGGACCGACCCAGACAAGCTGCAGAGGCAGGTGGACTTCCTCGAAGAGAATCCTGAGTTCACAATCGCCAGTCACTGGGTCGACAACGTGGATGATTCGGGCAATCTCCTTGAGCAGCAGGTCTTCACAGGTGAGGATTGTCCGGAGGTGTTCGGGGTGGGGGAGGCGATTCAAGGCACACCAACACACATGAATTCCTGGGTATTCCGGACCAGTGCGTTGCGTGCCATCCCGCAGCCGAAAATGGACATCGCACTCAAGTTGCCTGCGCACGACGAACCGTTGCTGCTGTTGCTGCTGGCGCAGGGCAGAGGTTCCTGCCTTCCCGAGAGGATGGGCGTGTACCGTATACACTCCGCAAGCTACTGGGTGCCGCTTTCGAGACTAAACAAGCGGTTCGCGTTACTTCAATTCTACTATTCGCTCCCGAAGCTGCTCAACGGCGAGGTGGGATCCATGCACCAAGCCGCAATCGCAAATCAGATTCGGAGGGGTGAAGAGAAAGTAGCATGGGCCGTGGTTCATGGCTCAGGGCCTTTTGCCGCGTTCAAGCTGCGGCGGATGATGAAAGAGAGCGACTTGGTCCCTCGCGGTCGAATCTGGCCGGTGCTGAGTCTGGCGGCGCGGCGGGCGGCCATAGACACGGTGACGTACCCCAGAGTGCTCGCAGGGCGGGCGCTCCGCCGCATGGGGCTGCGCTGAAGGATGGGAAGACGGATGACCGGTGACGGAGGGCGGAAGACGGATGACGGAGGACCGATGACCGGTGACGGAAGACGGATGACGGATGACCGAGGACCGGGGTCTCAGACTTCACCTCAACCTCAGCCTGGTCGGCCGCCTCAACCTCAACCACTGCCTCTCGGCAGGTTAAGGTCAAGGCTAAGGTCAAGGTGAACACATGAGGCTGTCTGAATCTCAACCTTCACCTCCACCTCTACCTCCCCCCGCCATTCCCGACGTCCGCGTCGGGCTGCACCGGCTGGATGAGCCGATATACGTAACTCGCCCCTTTCTGCCTCCGATTGAGGAGTTTGCGGCCGGGCTGAAGGAGATATGGGACAGCCGCTGGCTGACAAACAACGGGCCGCTGTTGCAGCGGTTCACCGGCCAGTTGTCCCGTTGCCTCGGGACGGACAATGTCTGCCTGTTCAACAACGGCACTCTGGCCCTGCAGCTCGGCCTGCAGGGGATGGGGATAACGGGTGAAGTCATTACTACCCCGTTCACTTTTGTCGCCACCACCCATGCGCTCTACTGGAACCAGCTCACGCCGGTGTTTGTTGACATCGAGCCGGACTACTACACGCTCGACCCGGAAAAAGTCGAAGCCGCAATCACTCCCCGGACTTCGGCAATCCTGGCCGTCCACGTGTTCGGCTATCCCAGCGGGTTGAAGGAACTGGCCGACATCGCAAGACGGCACAGACTGAAACTCATCTACGACGCTGCGCACGCCTTCGGCGTCGAGGTCGGTGGCAAGTCCATCGCCCATTACGGTGATATGAGCATGTTCAGCTTCCACGCGACCAAGCTCTATCACTCGATAGAAGGCGGAATGCTGACCTTCCAGGACGCCGGGCTCAAGCAGAAGCTCGACTACCTGAGGAACTTCGGTTTCAAGAACGAGGTCAAGGTGGTGATGCCCGGTACCAACGCCAAGATGAACGAGCTGCAGGCCCTGATGGGTATGCTGGTGCTGAAGTGTCTGGATGAACTGATTGAGGAGGGACGGTCGACCGAGAAGGTTTATCGGGAGAGACTGGCCGACGTGCCGGGCATCCGCATCCCGCAGCCGCTGCCGCCCAGAGTTCGCTACAACTACGGGTATATGCCGGTCGAGGTTGATGAAACGGAATTCGGGATGAGCCGGGACCGTCTCTATCGGGAGTTGAAGAGGCTGAATATCCACGCGCGGAGGTACTTCTATCCGCTGGTGCCGGACTTCGCTTGTTACCGGAACATCCGGACCCGCGACCCGCTGGTCGTGGCGCGGCGAGTGGCCGGGAGGATTCTGACGCTGCCGACGTATCACGAGATATCGGAAGAGACAGTGGAGAGAATCTGTCGCTACATCGGCGAGTTGCGAGCATCCGCCGTTTCAGAAGCATGAAACTCGGCATCATGCAGCCCTACTTCTTCCCGTACCTCGGGTACTTCGACCTCATTTACCGAACTGACCGCTGGGTCGTGTTCGACACCGCCCAGTACATCAGGCACGGCTGGGTCAATCGGAACCGGATTCTGCACCCGAATTCCGGGTGGCAGTACATCGCCGCTCCGTTGCGACAGCACCACCGCGACACCCCGATTTCTGATGTCCTCGTCAAGGAAGGCAGGGACTGGCGCGACCGGGTGTGCGGTCAACTGATACACTACAAGAAGAGGGCTCCGCACTACGAGGCGACCGCCGGTCTGGTTCGAGAGTGCCTTGACAATGACGAGCCTTCGCTCTCGCGTTTGAACGCCGCCATACTCGACAAGGTCTGCGGGTATCTCCGGATACCGTTTCGATACGAGTTCTTTTCGGAAATGAAGCTCGACTTGGGTTCGGTTGGCGGGCCCGGCGACTGGGCGCTCCGCATATCCGAAGCACTCGGGGCGAGCGAGTACGTGAACCCGCCCGGAGGAGAGGCGCTGTTTGGCAAGGCCGGGTTCGAGGCAGCCGGAGTCACACTGACGATTCAGCGCTTCGAGAACATGACCTATCCATGTGACGGGTATACGTTCGAGCCGGCGCTATCCATCATAGACGTCCTGATGTGGAACTCACCCGCTGCCCTTCTTCGTCATTTAGAGGCGCACGCCGGATGCCGGTCGTCCACCCAGCAGCCTCCAAGCCAGATTGGAGCCGACAGCCAGTGAGAGCTCCCGTTTCTGAGACTTGAGGAGTTCGTCCCTGTTATGGCGCCACGCGTACCTCAGTCGGAGCATCGGCATGACCATGGGATGAGTGCACCATCACAGACACAGGATCCGCGCCAGCGTTGTCGCGAGAGCACTCATCGACATGGAGCACGGCGGTCAGTTGGGGATAGTGTGATCGAGGTCCGGCGGGCGACGCTCGATGACAAGCAGGCGATCTTCAGGTTTCTGTCGAAAGCCTATGCGGACAGAGCGCGCTACAAGTTCCCGGAACGCTGGGAGTGGCAGTTCGAAAAGAACCCCTTCCGGAACCAGGACGAACTGCCCGTCTGGATTGCAGTAGATGATGAAGGCACCGTGGTTGGCCAAACGTGCGCCATGATTGAACCCCTCAAGATAGGGTCGGACACGTATCGTCTGGGCTGGGGTGCAGATATGTTCGTGCTGCCTGCATATCGGGGGCAGAAGCTCGGTCACGAGCTGCAGAATGCGAACTACGAGGGGAACGAGATCTTCATGACCCTGGTGATGTCAGAAGCCAGCCGACACTTGGAGATGAAACTCGGCGGCTTCGCCGTAGATTCCGTCACGGTCTTTCGTCGGCCGGCACGATTCGACGCGGCATCTGCCTTCGCTGCCTTTCGGAAGCGTCTAGACAGCCGGTGGCCGGGGAAAGTGCAGGGCGCAGCATCAGGAGCACTGCTGCGCCTCCTGTGTCTTCTGCGGATGGACCAGCCTGTAGGAGCCCTTATCAATGTTGGTCGAGCGATGCGTGGTCAGCGTCTCCTCCGCTGCCTGGATTCTGGAGTAGATGTCAGACAGGTGCGTGAATTCGACCAGGCGGCAGACCGGTTATGGGACGCGGTTTCGCCGCAATTCCACGCCATCGTGCAGCGGAGCAGCGCATACCTGAACTGGAAGTACGTCAGACAACCTCACATGAACTACGAGCTATTCAGTGCTTCGAGGAGTGGAAGGATGTGCGGATATGTCATCCTGCGCAAGACCAGAAGCCCCGAGAGCAATACCGGCATAATCGCCGACTTGTTTGCACCACCCGGAGACAGGGCGGTCATTCATACACTACTGGCCTTTGCGGTCCGGCACCTGAAGAACCAGCAGGTGGAGCGGATCGTGGCGGCCAGTTCAGTTGATGCATACAAGAGCGCTTTGCTGGCGCTGGGCTTCAAAAAGACGGCTGAAGTGACGCCCGTATACAAGAGCAGGGTAGTACCCGTACCCGCGCCGGGCAGTTGGTTTCTCAGCCGAGGTGACCATGACTGGGATCAGTACCCGTACGGATGATCCTGGTATCCCATTGACATGCTGGGACGGTTCATAGAGAGGATGGCGACAAGTGCGCCTCTGTCTCTGTGGAGGGTGGTCACCAAGCGGGATGTGCTGGGTTTCTACTACCATGTCGTCTCGGATGAACCCCTGCCGCACATCCGTCATCTGTATCCCTACAAGTCCGCGAGGATGTTCGAGAATGATCTGAAGTACCTTGTCGCGAATTTCAATCCGATCACGTACGGGCAACTGGTAGAACACCACAACCGGGGGCAGCGACTCAAGCCCAGGTCGGCCATCCTGACCTTTGACGATGGCCTCGCTGAATGCTACTCTGTTGCCAGACCACTCCTGCTTAGATACGGCATCCCGTGCACTTTCTTCATTACAATTGACTACATCGGGAACCGCAAAATGGGCACCGACCACAAAGCATCCTTGTGCGTCGACGCGGTTGCGTCCTTAGAGGACAGCGTCCTGTCGGACGTGGTGGAATCTGTTAGTGACCATTTTGACACGGAGCTGAGCAGTAGGCTGGACTTGATACGTTGGACAGTATCGGTCGCTGCTCGTGACCATTCCGCAGTAGATTACCTCTGCCAGTTGTTGGATATCGACGTGCCGGGGTACCTGGCGAAACGCCGCCCCTACATGTCGGCTGATGAGATACTTGGCCTTGTTCGGGATGGCTTCACCATTGGTGCGCATTCTCTCGGACACCAGGAGTTCGGTTCGATGTCTGATGTGGAGGTGGAGAGAGACATAGTTGGGTCGTGCAAAGCGATAGCGCCTCTATCGGGGACGCCCCAGGTCCCATTTGCATTCCCTTTCTCTGCGGACGGGGTTTCGAGGGATATGCTGCAAGAGCTTCGCAGGAGACATGCGTGTGTTGGCATGTTCTTCGATACGAAGGGCATCCACCGGGATAGGGAGTTCATGGTCAATCGGATGTGTGCTGATAGGCCGGAGGGTTCAGCCCCCGGCAGGTCAAACTTGGCCCGACGCATGGCCCGGGCGTACCTGGGAGACTTGGTTGCGAGGTTGAGCCACAAATGAGAACGGAACCCAGCACGGTATCGCCCAAGCTCGACATATCTCCCCATATCGAGGTCAGTGCCCCTGCCGTCATGAGTAAGGACCCGCTGGTCAGCGTTCACATGATTACCTATAATCATGAGCCCTACATCGCACAGGCGATAGAAGGCGTGCTGATGCAGCAGACAGACTTCCCGTTCGAGCTGGTAATCGGCGAGGACTGCTCAACCGACCGGACGCGTGAGATTGCGCTGGAGTTTCAGAAAAAGTACCCGGAGACCATCCGTGTCATCACGGGCGAGCGCAACGTCGGCCCCAGCGCGAACGAGCTGCGCACCGACGCAGCCTGCCGGGGGAGGTACGTTGCCTATTGCGAAGGCGACGACTATTGGCATCACCCGCACAAACTGCAGAAGCAGACGGACTACCTTGAGGCACACCCGGAAGTGGGGTTCGTGCACAGCGGGGCGGATGTATATTACGTCGAGACCGGGCGCCGACTGCGCTGGCGACCCAAACCCGCCGCCGAAAGCGACCAGAACGATGTCTTCACCAGGATGCTTACCTACAGGTATCCCCATCCTCATGCGTGCACGGTCTGCATGAGACGGAGCCTGTATCGTGCGATACGCGAAAACAGCCCGGACAACTACACCGATGAGTTCCCGATGACAGACTCACAGACTTGGCTTGAGGCAGCAAGAGCAGCGAGGGTCGGGTTTCTCGACGAATCGCTGGCAACCCACAACATCCTGCCGGAATCGCTTGCCCATTCAAGAGACGCTGGAAGGCAGATACGCTTTGCGACCTCCGGCTACAAACTGTCGCTGCACCTGGCAAGGAAATACCGTTGTTCAGTCGATGTGGTTCAGAGGATTCACCAGTCGCGCAACGTCAATCTGCTCAGATTGGCCTTCAAAGTAGGCGATGCTGAACTTGCCTACAAGGCAGCGCGGAAACTGCAGGAGGTTAGTGGGGGTCTTACGCTCGAGCAGAAGCTGTACTTGCTTGGGGCGTCAAAGCGCGGGACGCGTCGTCCGGTCGGAGCTGTTGTCAGGGCTGTGAAAATCCTGGAGAGCGTCAGCAAGGCGCTGGAGAGCGTTCTGTCTAGGACGTGATCTGTTAGGCCGATGGGACTCGTGATATCAGCCGTCATTCCTCTCTATAACAAGGCCCCTTACGTGGCTCGGGCGCTAGAGTCCGTCCTCGCGCAGACGGTGCCGGCCATCGAGGCTATCGTGGTTGATGACGGTTCCACTGATGGGGGCGGCGACATCGCTGCTGGCTACGCCAAGAGAGGAGTCAGACTCATACGGCAAGAGAACCAGGGCGTGAGTGCCGCGCGGAACCGGGGTATTGACGAGGCGCAGTCCGACCTGATAGCCTTCCTCGACGCAGATGACGAGTGGTTACCTGGCTTTCTGGCCACCATAGCACGCCTGACGGCGGTATACCCCGCGTGCGGTGCCTATGCTCAGGCTGTTAATCTAGTGGCGACCGGGGGCAAGCGTTGGACTCACGTCTGCGACGGAATTCCGGCGTTCCCTTGGGAGGGGCTCATTCCCAACTACTTTCGTTCTGCACCTACATATCCGGTCTGCGCTTCAGCAGTCGCCGTACCGAGGTACGTCTTTGACGACGTGGGGTTGTTCCCGGTGGGAGTGGCGCACGGCGAGGACATTGACATGTGGACCAGGATCGCGCTGAAGTACCGGATGTGTCTGAGTACGCAGGTCGGAGCCGTCTACCACAAGGAGGCGGAGAACCGGACCAACGCGCTGGGCCAACCACAGAGCGAGTACTGCTTTGTCGGAGTCGTCCGGGAGGCTCTGAAGAGCGGACTTGTTACGCCGGAACAGCGGCAGGATGCGTTTGAGTTCATCGCGCACTTCCAGACTGAGATTGCCTCCACGAATATCAGAATAGGAAACCCGCGTTATGCACGTCAGCTCCTGCTGAGCTGCCGCGGTACTCGGAAGTATGCACGGGGCTGGCGGCGGTTGATGCTGCAGACACTGCTCCCACCCGGCTGGCCGGCGCGGCTCAAGGCGGCAAGGCATGCGATGCGGAACCTGGCCGGGTGCCATGAGTAGGCCCGTACGAGTGTTTCGGGCGCGCGGTTTCGAACTCGCCGGCAGGCAGTGGTTGCACGGACACAGGCAGATACTATAGTATAGCCTATGAGTACGCTCGATTGTCGGTGCCCGGGCGGGTCCGGAACCGGTTTCCGAGCCACGGAGACACGAAAGAGATGGACGTGGAAACCGTGAGTCCGTTGCTCTCCGTCTTGGCCACGGCTGCCGCTGCCGAACAGCGCAGGGACGGCTGTCGAGGGATGTTCTAGAGGATGGCAGGCGCCAACCGGCCGATCCGGGTTGTGCACGTCGTGCGTAGCACGTTCGGACGGCATTTCAGCGGCCAGACCCGCTGGCTTTACACGTTGCTTAGTGGCTGGCAGGACCCGGACGTTACCCTTGGCTTGTGGGGGACGGAACTGAAGCCGGTGAACATGAACAGCGGGAACCTTAAGTATCAACTCCCGGAGGGAAGTAGACTGTGGACCGGCGGCAGAATACTAGGCCGCCTCGGCCTGCTTTGGTCAGCGGTCCGTCGGCTGACGAGTTTCGTGTTCCGGCGAAACGAGTTCGACATCGCGCACTTTCACACGCTCTCATGGTTCGAGTTGCTCAGTCCTGTGGTTCTTCACCGACTCGGGAAGAAGGCAGTCTACACGACGAGTCTGTACGAATCTGATAACCCGGGCGAGATTGCCAAACGCAGAGGCGCGCTGGGTTTGGACCTCTATCGTCGGTTCGATGGGGTCATCGCCCTGTCCCCGGGGTTGACCGATGATTGCCGGGAACACGGCATCACCAACGTCCTTTGTCTCCCGAACTTCCTGGTGATGTCCGACTTGGAGGCAGGCCGGAACGAGAGCCTGCGGGCCGCCATGAGAGCGCGATACCGGATTCCTCCAGATGACCGGGTTCTGCTGTTCGCTGGCTCCGCCACCAGGCGCAAGGGTCTTGATACCCTTGTCGAGAGCTACATCAGGGTTGCTCAGCAGTACCCGCGCACTTGGCTCCTTCTGGTGGGAGCGAACGACAAGACCGCGGCACCCAGGTTCGACGTTTCGTACGTAGCGGAGCAGCGACGGAAGCTACATGAAGCTCGCATTTCCGACCGGGTCATCTGGACCGGCCTAGTCGCCGACGAGCGAGAGCTTGTCGGCTACTACAGCGCCGCCGACATCTTCGTATTCCTGACCCGGATGGAAGGTCTCGGCAATGTGTTGGTTGAGGCGGCCGCGGCCGGGCTGCCGACGGTGGCAACGAACCTTCCGGGGATAACCGATGCCGTCGTCACGGAAGGAGAGACCGGTTTCCTTGTTCCGGCGGATGACGTCGGCGAGGCAACTCGGGCGGTCGGGCGGCTCATCGCCGACCCGTCACTGCATGCGAAGATGAGCGCTGCAGCACGGGACCGTGCACGTTTGTTTGGCTTTGAGTCCTACTGCCACCGCCTCAAGGACTTCTACCTGAGCGTCATGGGGATCAAGACCGAGGAGCCGAAGGAATCGGAGTTATGATACGGGGCTTTCGCAGGCATCAGGAGAGGACATTACGCCTAAACGGATACTGAACCACCAAGACACCAGGCAGAGAGAATCATCTGAGGTTCCCACCCTTTTTGTGCCTTTGTGTCTTTGTGGTGCAACGTCAGACGCGGGCTTCTTAGGCCAACTCCTATATCGGATTCAGGGATATCAGTGAGGACTCGACTGTGATTGCCCAGGTTCGGCCGGTCAGTGAGTTCCCCGGAGCAGCCACCACCCTCGCGTACGGTGCGCAGGCTGCCAGGCGCGGTTCCAGAGTCTGGCTCCGGCTGTTTGAGGTCACCTCGGCGTTGTTCCTCGCGGGTCTGCTGTTGATTGACCTGTACCCGTGGCTGTCTCCGTACAACCGCGTGCTGGGGGGAGTTCTGGGGTTGCTCGCGGTCAGCAGTTGGCTGCGACGCGGGGACCGAATTCCGACCGAGGTCGTCCTGTACGTCGCATTCGTTGCCTGGGGCGCCCTGACCGGCTTTCTGCTCGCCACAAACCAGAGTCTGGTTGTGGGCTACGCCAAACTACTGTCACAGGAGTTGGTCCTCGCGTTCGCCCTTGCCCAATACGTCCGCGAACGCGGGACGCCGACCTTCGTCTTCCTCCTGCTGCTGGTCGTGCCCCTCTGCCTGTTTTGGTATGCCCGCAGCACCGGGCAACTGGCCACCGCGCAGGAAGGCGGCAGAGGTGGTAGCTGGCGCATGACGTCCTTCCTGGCAAACTCGAACGCAGTAGCGACTCTTTGTCTGTACGGGGCATTCAGTGTGGCTTACTTTCTGTGGAATCGCAAGAAGCAGGGACTCGTGTTCTGGCCTCTGCTGGCGCTGCCTTTCATCGCCAGTTCGCTGGTGGCTTCAGGGTCGCGAAAGAACCTCTTGGTGGTCGGTGTCTTCGCATTGATGTGGGCACTTCTCACTTACGGCAGAGCAAAAAACTCCAGAGTACGCTCAGTGCTGTTGCTGCTCACGGTGGTCGCCGCGCTGTACGTGGCCGGTCGCTTCGTTGTGGAGAGTACGCGGGTGGGCGAGAGGTTCCGCCAGGCATCCGGCGACCGCTACGGTAGCAGAGTCCGCTACAACCTATACGCCGAGGGCTGGGAGATGTTCGTGCAGTCGCCCATCCAGGGCGTGGGGCTCGGCAACTTCGTGGCTCACTCCTCGACCGGCCAGTACGCGCACTCCGACTTGATGGAAGTGCTGGCAACGACCGGTATTGTGGGCTTTCTGCTCTACTTCTCCATCTACCTCGTTCTGTGGAGCAGGCTGCGACGGGTGCTGGCGTCGCACCCGGACCCGACGTCCCGCTACATGGCCGGCTTGTACCAGGCAGCGATTCTCTCGCTGCTGGTACTCGGGCTGGGGACGCCGAACTTCCTGAATCCGCTCCATATGTATGTTATTGGTGTGTTGGTGGGGCACGCATGCGCACTGGAGCAGGAGCTGCGCGATTTTCGTCCTGCCGAAAGCAGGACGATGAGAGGCGGGGCTTCCTTACAACCGGTCTCAGTACCCCGTGCCTACCGGACTTCATTCTAAACATGGGAGCCTTCGTGCTTTTTCATGAGTCTCATGCGCCACATATGGCTCGGACGCGCACTGTATTTCGGCGTAAGGGGTTTTCCGAGCCGGCAGAGTGCTCTCTCGGCGCTGCCAGGCTATTGCTCTATCCCAAGCAGTTGAACCCGGTCCGGAACTGGTTTGAAGCTGAATCAGGCCGCAGGCTGTGCTGCACCGGCACGCCTGTCTACAAGGGCCTAGGCTATGCCCAGGGCATGACGGAGCTGCTGAAAGATTGGGAATCGCGGCGTGTCCTCCGGGACGAGTTGGTCGGATTCTACTGCCTCCTCTTCTTCGATGGGTCGAGGGTCTCCTTGATGACTGATTCCTCTGGTCTGTATCACATCTTCTCGAACGCCGACGGCACAGTCATCTCGAACTCGCTCCAAGCGGTTCTGGTGGCGGATGGCATCAGGCATCCGGTTGACAGAGACGCACTGACCGAGCAACTCCTGACAGGGAGCGTCACCGGCCCTGACACGCTCTTCAAGGACATCGTGCTGTTGACACAGGAGAAGCAGAAGGAATTCAGGTCTCCTATAGCCGATTTCATGGCTATCCGTCCGCCGCCTGCCGACCCCGGGGCGCGTCACAGCACCTTCACCGAGTGCGTGGAGCAACAGTTGACAGTGCTCCGCGAGTACTTCCATCGTATCCGCGCGCTGTCAGGCGAGATGGGTTTAAGCCTGGGTGTCTCCGGAGGCTATGATAGTCGTCTGCTGCTGCTGCTGGCCAGAGACGCAGGGCTGTCAGTTTCGGTCTACACCTATAGCAGCAGCAAGCACGCACGCGAGTCATCGGTCGCCGAGGAGCTGGCGAAGCACGCGGGCATCGGGCTTGTCCACGTGCCTGTCCGAGCCTGGCGGGAGCTTGACTACCTCGCTCGTAGGGTCAACATGAACGACGCCCTGTACTTGTGGGACGGCCGGACGAACATGACGATGGGTAGCTTCAACGACGTGCACGCTCGAGAGGTACGTATCAGGGCGCTCGGTTCGTCTGGCCTGAGTCTCAACGGACTCGGGGGCGAACTCTACAGAAACCGCGAGCATCTCAGGGCCGGAAGGATCGATTTCGGCGAGTGGCTGCTGTACTATGTGCTGACTCCGGATTCCGTGGCAGCTCTGGCAGG
Source organism: Caldifarciminota bacterium UBA2258 (assembly GCA_002347155.1). Classification (GTDB taxonomy): domain Bacteria; phylum Hydrothermota; class Tepidihabitantia; order Tepidihabitantales; family Tepidihabitantaceae; genus UBA2258. The sequence continues at coordinate 66,105 of DDXO01000120.1, read as the reverse complement.
TGCCCGTGACCTGACCCTGCTACGAGACCGCCTCGCGGTAAAATACGCTGCAGTGCTGGGTCGGAGTGCCCGTCAGTTGCGCCACTTCGACCGGAGCGTCGCACGGCTATTGTACCGGGATGTCTGGCTGCCGTACAGCGCAGGCCCCAAACTGTGCGCTGAGAATGCGATCTCCTTCTCGCTCATGCCCTTCGCCGATTCAGAAGTGTCGCGGTCTGCTTTGGGCGCCAATCCACACATAGGCTACGGCGGTTGTTTTGAGGCTGAAATGATCAGGAAGATCGACCCCGGTCTTGCCAAAGTGAACAGCTGTTACGGCCATAGCTTTGACACGGTGCCCATGTTCAAGCGGGTCGCTGATTGCGCTATCTCGGCTATACCCGAGCGTCTCCGCATCGCATACGGCGATATGCACTTCGCGATCAGGCGTCGTTTGCAGAGTCCTGCCCTCGTCGACGACCTGACCAGAAGCGCTCTCGCCTGGAGCATTCAGCTCCTCGTTCAGTTTGGACTGCCCATCTTGTGGGACAGATTGGTCCTGAGCCCCAATCACCGAGACAGAATTCTGTATCTGGCCTACTTCTTCTACGTGTTCAGCGACAGCGTGGAGGGCCTTCGAGTCCCAGATCCACCCATGGTATTTCAGGGGGCTTCTCATCTCTGACGTCAGCAACCTCCTGCCAACAACGTTGAAGTCGCTCCTGCGCCCGTACATCGCGACAATCGACCGGCGGCTCGCCCAGTGCCGCCTCTACTCTGAGGCACTCTACGGAGGGGCCATACCTGACGAGGGGGTAGGCCGGGGTGTACAGTATCGGATGTGCATAGTCAAGGATCGCGCATACTTCTACGTCTACAATGTACTCGCATGCCGGGACTTGGGAGTTCCCTACGAGACGCTTGATCTGCTAGCGGATGACTGGGCCGAGCGGATCGGGGCAATAGGATGTTCTGCATTTCTGGTCTGGCCCACGTTTTTCCTCAGCGGTTTGAGGTCGGCTACCGAAGACAGAATCAGCCTGCTAACGCAGATCACCGGCAAGCCCAGCGTCCCGGCGGCGCACGAGATATGGCTGCAGTACAGCAAAAGGCGGACTCACGATTGGCTTGACGCGAAGTGTGTGCCCCACGCTCCAACCCACGTGTTCTTCGACCGGGCTGCCGCGCTACGGTTCTGTGCGAGCTCGAGCTATCCACTAATCTGCAAGACTGACAGTGGAGCCGCGTCCAGTGGTGTCTTTGTATTGAGGAACAAGCGAGCGGCGCGACGAGTCGTGCACAGGGCGTTCGGAAGGGGGCTGGGGCTGCGCACCACGAGGACGCCAGAGAAGCAGCAAGGGTACGTGATATTCCAGACGTACATTTCCCACTCGTGTGAATGGCGTGTGGTCAGGGTGGGAGACGACTACCTCTGCAGAAGGAAGCGGAAGGTTGGTGAGTTCGCAAGCGGTTCGGGAGAAATAGAATATGCAGTGCCGCCCTCTAGACTGCTGGACTTTGTGGAAGAAGTGACCGATATTGGAGGGTTCAGGTGCATGGCGGTCGATGTCTTTGAAGATAGCATTGGGATCAGCGAAAAGGGGTATCTGGTAAACGAGTTGCAGTGCTTGGTCGGCGCCAAGATACTGCCACCCAACGACGCGATGGGCCGTTGGTCACGCGAGGGAAAGGGATGGCGTTTCGAGAAGGGGGACTTCTACCGCAACGCCTGCGCAAACCTGAGGCTTGCATGGTTGCTCGCAAGGTTGCGTGGGACAGAACCGAACCCGTCCGAGGAACTGCAACGTTGACAGTTGAAGAATTCTGTGAGCAAGAGATCCGCCTTGGGTTGAGGATTCACCGGAATGATGGGGTATGGTGGCGAGAGAGAGCTCCATTCTACTACAGACCGGCCTACGAATTCCAGGAGGTGGTTCCCGACTCAGCGACACCATCCCCTCGGCGCGCCCTTGCTGGCTATGTGCATGTCGTTCCGGGCGGACATCACGCGAATGCTGCCCGATCAGTCATGGCACTGGACCGTCGAGGAGACGCAGCGCCGTACACGATCAGCGAGCTCACCTCGAGGAATACGAGAAATCATATCCGCAGAGGCCTTAAGGAGTGTGAGATCCGCCGCATCGACGACTTGAGGGCCATCATCCAAGAACTCCAGGCTATCAACATAGCTACGCGCCGTCGGACTGGAGTCGGTCTTCCCGAGGAGTACTATGTGACGTCTTTCAACACGTGGAAACGGAACATGCTTGCCCTGTTCGACCTGCCGGGACGCGAATGGTGGGGAGCCTACCAGGATGGGCGTCTGATCGCGTACATTCACGCGTACTTGGTTGGTGACGTCATGACGCTCAACGCTGCGAAGAGCCTTACAGAGGCCCTGCGATTCCACCCCAATGACGCGCTCGTCTACTCCGCGACGGAGGCTTGGCTCAATGCTCTGAAATGCCGGAGGATCGTCTACGGTGACTTCGCTACCCAGGATCCGGCTCTGAATCACTTCAAGAAGGGTTTTGGCTACGCAAGGCTCGACATCCCGGCATACGAATATCTGACCCCACCGGGGAAGCTCTTTGCTCTTCTGAGACGAGGTAGACTGCATCACAGTGGTTGGCCTCCTGAGCATTCCGAACCGACGGCTGCAACGGAGGATGTCGCATCGCTTGGTTCGCAGCAAGTGGACCATCAATGACAGGACGTGCCCGAGACGTGCCCATAGAAAACACTTGCCCTCTTTTTGGCGGGCAGACCGCGTACGATCGCGGTTTGAACGGCATTCGGTCACGGTATGCGCAACGTTGCCCTTTCACTGCGCTCCTTCTGCCAGACGAGGAAGCACTGCCTGCGGCATTGTTCCCGTCTGGGCCAATGACGGTGCGTCTCGAATAGGGCGGGCGTTCCTACGTGCGACTAGCGATCCTCACTGGCAACTACCCTTCAGCCAACGGGCGCGCTGGAGGCAGTTTTGTTAGGCAGTTCGCCCTTGCTCTATCGCGCGCCGGCGTGGAGTGTACGGTGGTGGCACCTGTGAGCGTGGTTGCCTCCCGCAACTGGCCGCTAGATGCAAGGGAATCCAGCGAGCAGGATGGCGGTTCATCGGCAATCCGGGTCCTGCGGCCTCGGTACGTCTCTTTCTCAGCGAAGCAGATGCCCGGGTTCAACACCGCCTTGCTGACACTACGGAGTTTCACCAACTGCGCGATCCGCACACTGCGGCGGAGCGGCTGGTCACCTGACTTGGTCTATGGTCACTTCCTTTATGCTGCAGGGTATGCAGCCGTACGACTGGGTACCCTTATCGGTAAGCCGTCCGTCGTATCGGTTGGTGAAGGTGAGTTCTGGTCGGTTCAGCCGTTCGGTTTCGACCGGGCGACCAGGGATTTTGAGAACGCGAGTGGGCTCCTTGCCGTTTCTTCGTTTGTCAGAGAGGGGCTGGTCCGGGATCTGGCGATTCCCGAGGCGAAGATACGAGTGTTCCCCAATGGAGTTGACCTGGCCCGGTTCAGGCCGGGCAACGGTACTGAGGCGCGGAGACGGTTCGGCATCAGCGATGACCGGTTCGTCATCGCATTCGTCGGCCATTTTGACCGGAAGAAAGGTCTGGAGTTCCTGCTGGATGGCGTGCGGGGACTACCCGGGATTGCCCTGCTACTGGTAGGTTCCGGCCACGCCAGCACTGATGGTTGCCCGGTCGTCTTCAAAGGAACGCTGCCACACGAAGAAGTCCCGGTTGCGTTGTCCGCAGCGGATGCTTTCGTGCTCCCGACGCAGGTCGAGGGTTCGTGCAACTCCGTTCTTGAGGCAATGGCGTGTGGCCTGCCGATTGTGACGTCCAAAGGGCGCTACATGGATGACATCGTAGACGGGGATGTTGCGGTTCGCGTGGACCCGATGGATGTCCGAGCCATCCGAGACGCTATCGTGGCGTTGAAGAATGACCCGGCCCGACGGAAGAGCATATCTCAGGCATGTCTCGAGAAGTCGAAGCAGTTCGACATCAACCTGCGAGCGAGGAGAGTGACGGCCTGGCTGGAAGAACTGGCGAGCAGCAATCGACGATGAAAATCCTCGTTCTTACGACCCTGCACGCTCCCAACGACGACCGAATCTTCTATAAGGAAACCCTGAGTCTGCTGCGCAAGTTCAGCGATGTCATGCTTGTCGCCCCGGACCACGGCGACCAGGGAAAGGTCACCGAACGCAGGATTCGATGCCTCACGTTGAGACAAAGGGACGGAATTCCAGGCAGACTCCTGAAGCTGCTGGCGGCGACGCGAGCAGTCTGGAGGATAGGACCCGACATCGTGCACTTTCACGACTACGACATCCTCTTGGTTGCCCCGGCCATGAGGTATCTGCTCCGATGCCGTCTGGTCTACGATGCCCACGAGGACTACCCGGCAGCAGCCTTGATGTCGGAGCGGTTCCCGAAGGTGCTCCGACCGGCTATCGCGAGGCTGGTCAGGCTGTTCGAGGTCACATTTGCGCGCTGCTGTGATTTGATCATCACTGCGGACACGCCGACCGCGGAGTACCTCTCGGAGTCGGGCGTACCGGTCCGCGTGCTGTTCAACTACCCGAGACTAAGCCTGTTCCCGAGCGAAGATACCGACCCCGACGAGAATCGGGAGCTTTTTTCCCATCATTCAGTCATCACTTACCAGGGCTCCATGTCCGCTGACCGGGGCCTGTTCCACATGATTCGAGCGATGCCCGGCATCCTCGCGGGCCGGCCCGACTGCCGGCTGCTGCTGATAGGTCTCAGGGATGCCGAGCTGCGCCGTCGAGCGCTGTCTCTTGCCGACGAACTCGGCGTGAGAGAAGCAGTCGCCATCGTTCCCTGGGTACCTCACGCGGAGCTTCATCGCTACCTGGGGCGTTCCAAAGTCGGCCTGGTTCCGCTGCAACCGGAGCAGAAGTACAAACGGAATATCCCCATCAAGCTGTTTGAGTACATGGCCTGCGGACTGCCGGTACTGGCAGCGGACTTGCCGTCGATTCGACCATACGTGGAACAGTCGATGGCCGGTCTGCTGTATGACTCCACGAGTTCCGATCCACTTGCCGCTGGAGTGCTGAGGATGCTCTCCGACGAGGATGGCCTGAGGCGTATGGGAGAGAATGGCCGCAGGGCGGTGCAGGAGAAGTGGAATTGGGACAAGATGGAGGAGCGGCTGTTCGCAGCCTATGATGAACTGGAGGCCCGGGTCAGGCAAGGTCGCGCGCGAGCGGGACGAGGGCAGACACGCAGCGTGCCGTCAGGCGAGTCATGAGCGGGCAGGGATTCGAAGCGCGGTTGCTCCCGGATGCCGACCTCGGCCGGTATGATCGTCTGGCGCGAGAGCACGGCAGCGTGTTCAACACTGTGCCTTGGACCGACCTTTTCGGCGACGCGCTCACGCGCTACGGAATCTACGATGCAGGAGGTGCTCTGAGAGGCGGTTTCTGTCTGTTCCGGGAGAACCGGTTGGGGCTGACCGTGCTGACGAATCCTCCGGTCACGCCCTCTATCGGGCCATTCTTCGAGTCTCGAGCCCGGCATCCGGTGGCGCAACTGGAGGAGCGGCGCGATGTGCTCGCTGCTCTTGCCGAACTGCTGGAGCGTCTGCGTCCGGCCGTGGCTTCGGTCGGCCTGGCGCAATGGGTCACTGATTGTCTGCCTTTCTTCTGGCGAGACTACAAGGTAGTACCTCAGTACACCTATCTGCTTTCACTCGACCAGACGGACGAGGTCATTCTTGCCGATATGGCCGAGGCCCGCAGGCGTAACATCAGCAAGGCACGCAGAGACGGGCTGCAGGCAGAGCTGACTGACGACTACTCGGCCATCGCCACTCTAGTTGATGCGACGTTCGCGCGGCAGGGAAAGGACGTGAGGCGCGAGTACGTGAAGCGGATACTCTTCTCCTTCGCACGTCCGGAGAACAGCTATGCCTTTGTGGTCCGCTCGAACGGGGTTACGATTTCCGGTGCCTTCGTCGTTCACGACGCCAGGACAGCATACTATCTGCTTGGAGGGTATGACACGGAAGGCAAGCACCACGGCGCAGGGGCGTTGGCCATGTTCGAGGCGATCCGCCATGCCCGGGAACTGGGGCTGAAGACTTTCGACTTCGAGGGTTCGATGGTCCCGGCAATCGAGAGATACTTCCGTGGGTTCGGAGGGAGACTGACGCCTTACCTGCGAGTGAACAAGGCATGGCTTCCGCTGGAGATGGCCCTCAAGTTGTTCAAGAGGAGCATGTTCTAGGTGAAGGTGATCATATCGCACGATGTGGACCACATCCGGGCGCGGGAGCACGTGCGAGACCTGATCGTCCCGAAGTTCGCAGTCCGGTTCGGAATCGAGTGGTTCCTGGGCTACACGAGATGGCGCGAAGTCAGACGGGCCGTTCAATCCCTTTGGAACGGCCCCTGGCAGCATATTGAGGAACTCATGGACTTCGACGAAGCTCACGGGGTTCCCTCTACGTTCTTCGTCGCGGTGGCGAACGGCCGGAAGCTCTGCTATTCACTCGCGGACGCCCGGAAGTGGATTGCGCGAATCCGGAACCGGGGTTTTGACGTGGGCGTTCATGGTATTGAGTACGAGTCCGCCGACAAGGCCCGGGATGAGCTCACGACGTTCAGGGAGATCGCGGGCCAGGACCTGGTCGGCGTCAGGTTCCACAACATCGGCTTCTCGCCGTCATCCGTCCAGCTTTCCGGTTCGGATGTCATGAATCTCAAGCTGGCCGGCTACTCGTTCAGCTCAACGACCTTCAGCGATACCGGCCCGTGGTCATCTGATACGTTCTGGGAATTTCCCATCCACCTCATGGACGGCCACATCTTTCAGGTCGGCCGGCCCTGGAAGAACCAGACTCCGGAACAGACAAAGGAGTCCACGATGACGCGCTTGAGGGACGCCGCCGCCCGAGGCGTAAGCCACTTCTCGCTCCTCTTTCACGACGGTCATTTCAGTGATTACTACCGTGACTACAGGGAATGGTACGTGTGGCTGGTCGAGTTCCTCAAGACCGCGGGCTATCAGCTCTGCAGCTACCGGCGCGCGCTTGAGGAGTTGAATGGTGCCGCCCGCGAAGTCGGGCCGGTCCGAGGAGAGCAGGATGATACGGCAGGACGGATGAGAAACGGCACATATGTTACAGGAAAGGAGGTCTGAAACCATGTTTGCAGACCGAGTGCTTGTTCTCGCGCCCCATACTGACGACGGAGAGTTCGGATGCGGCGGGACGATTGCGCGGCTGATTGAGGACGGCTCGGATGTGCACTACGCGGCCTTGTCGATAGCCGAGGATTCGGTGCCGGCCGGGCTGCCGCGCGACGTGCTCGCAGACGAAGTCGTAAAGGCAACGCGCGAGCTTGCTCTTGACGAAAGGCACCTCGTGGTCGAACGCTTCCCGGTGCGGCGCTTCCCGGAATTCCGACAGCAGATACTTGAACGGCTGGTGGAATTGAACCGGAGGATCGAGCCGGACTTGGTGTTCCTCCCCAGCTCCACCGACACGCACCAGGACCACCAGGTTGTAGCCCAGGAGGGCTTCCGGGCATTCAAGAAGACAACCATCCTCGGCTACGAAGTGCCCTGGAACAACCTCTCGTTCAGCACGAACGCTTTCTTCTTCCTTGAGGCCCGGCACATGGACGCCAAGCTGCGGGCGCTCCGGTGCTACGTGTCGCAGTTGGGGCGGGAGTATGTCGACGAGCAGTTCATCCGCTCGCTGGCACGTACCCGTGGCGTGCAGATCGGGGCCGAGTACGCCGAGTGCTTTGAGGTGTCCCGGCTGGTATTCAGGACCAGTGGACGCCCGGGTCAATCCGACCGGCACGGGCCGGCGCAGCCGCAGGACGGCAACTCGGGCGTCCGGGATGCGGGAGCTTGAGTCTTGAAACTCGCCGGCCACCAACCCGCGTACCTGCCCTATCTCGGCGTTTTCTATAAGATGACCCAGTGCGACAAGTTCATGTTCGTGGACCACGCGCAGTTTGAAAAGAAGCTGTTCCAGAATCGGAACTACGTTCGCGGCCGCACCGACCGGATTCTCCTGACCGTCCCCGTGCTGACCAAAGGCAGGTTCTACCAGAGGACGGACGAAGTACTCATAGATAACTCCCTGCCCTGGGCGCGGAAGCACTGGCGGACTATATCCCTCAACTACCACAATGCGCCTTTCTTCGAGGACCACCGCGGTTTCTTCGAGGAGGTCTATACGAAGGCCTCGCCGCGTCTCGTTGACCTCAGCCTCGCCATAACGCACTACCTGATGAAGTGCTTCGGCATAGAGAAGGAGGTTCTGAGTAGCTCGCAGTGCAATGTCACTGGTGAGAAGACGGCGATGCTCATCGACATGTGCCGAAAGGCAGGATGCGACACCTACGTCTCAGGCTGGGGTGGGAAGTCCTACGTAGATGTGGAGGAGTTCCGGAGGCAGGGCCTTCACCACCGGTTTGTGCGGCTGGCTCACCCGGTTTACGCCCAGCAGGGCGAACCGTTCATCCCGAATCTCGCAGCCATAGACCTGCTCTTCAACTGCGGGCCGGAGTCGCGCCGTGTCCTCAACGACGCAGCCAAGGCCTCTACAGTTGAGGAAATGGCCCCCAACCAACCGTAGGACTACGTGGAGGTTTCGTCCGGCAGATTCGGCGGGCGCCCGGTCTTGCCGTCGCAGTTGAGACACGGAATGGGAGCCAGAGCGGATATCCACAGATGCCACGGATTCCGCAGACTCGGGCTTGAGACCATCGGTGTAATCTGCGTAATCAGTGGATGACTTCTTGTCGCTTCGTGTCTCTCGTTCGCGGTTTCAGTCTCGGTTCCAGGGAAGTGAACTAGGGTCATGCGCGTCTGGCTGATCGACATCGGCGATCCCCTTCCCTACTTCCATCCGGAAGATCGGAGGTTCCGTGCGGGCAACATCGCCGACCACCTGATGGAAGCCGGTCATCACGTGCTCTGGTGGGGTTCGACCTTCGACCACGCGCGAAAGCGGCACGAGGCCGACAGGGACTCGCGAGTTGACGTGAGCCCGCAGCTTGCCTACCGGCTGCTGCACGCGACATCGTACAGCAAGAATGTCTCGGTCGCGCGAGTTGTGAACCACTGGCTTATCGGCCGCAAGTTTCGCAGGTACGCCCGGACCGAGGCCAGGCCTGATGTCATCGTCTGTTCGTTCCCGACCCTCGACATGAGCTATGAGGCGACGCGGTACGGGAGAGAGAGGGACGTGCCGGTTGTATTGGACATAAGGGACCTGTGGCCAAGAGTCATGTTGGACGTTGTCCCGGATTGGCTCAGGGGCATCGGCAGGGTTGCCCTGACTCCCTACTTCAGGATGGCAGCCCAGGCATGTCGGAAGGCCACCGGGCTGCTGGGGATTACGCCGGCATTTGTTGAATGGGGCGCGTCCTGCGCCGGCAGGGACGTGTCGGAACTGGATGGGAGCTTCCCGCTGGCCAACGATACGTGGACTCCCACCGATGCCCAGCTCACCGAGGCCCGAGGATACTGGCACTCCCGTGGTCTGCGCGAATCGGACTTCGTGCTGTGCTTGGCCGGCAGCCTGGGAACGCGCCGGCTGCTTGACCTCGATGCAGTTATTCTGGCCGCCCGGCAGTTGAGAGAGAGTTGCCCCAAATGCAGGTTCGTGCTCTGCGGGACCGGCGACAGTCTTGAGTACTACCGCAATCTGGCTCGCGAATGCCAGAATGTGATGCTGCCCGGCTGGGTGGACCGGGCGAAGATTTGGGCCCTCCTGCGCCTGGCATCCGTCGGGCTTGTTCCGTACGCAAGCACATATTCTTTGGTCAGAAGCTATCCAATCAAGGTGATTGAGTACTTGTCTGCGGGATTGCCTATTCTGTCGAGCGTGGAGGGCTCGCTTGAGCAATTGCTGCGGCGCTCTGGCTGCGGGGTCACCTACCCCAATCGTGCCCCGGAGGTTCTCGCCCGCACTATCTCGGACCTCGCTGCGGACGCGTCGCGGCTCGCGGAGATGCGGAGACAGGCGATTCGGCTTTATGAAACTGAGCTCCATCCCGACAAGGTGTACGGAGCCATGGTCAGGCACATTGAACACGTCGCCGCTACGCTCGACCGGAGGGTAGTCCACTAGTGGTGCCGGCCCGACAGCACAGACCCCGCGAGCTGTGGCTGGAAGCGGGGCACGTCCGCTTTCGAGCGGCGAGTGTACGGTTTGCGTTCACACACACGCCAGGGAGGTCTGCAGTTGGGTAGTGCGGGCGGAGTTCCAGGAAGCGCGGGAGCAGCAAACCGGCCCAGTCGGGTAGATTACCTGCGTGCACGCGGCATACGCCTCTATTCGGGCGGCGGAATCGTATGGTGCGTCAACAGACATGTACTTCTGCCCGTGGACGACGTACCGGTCCCGGTGGTCCTACAGAACGATGAGGCCGTCCGGCTACTCCGCGAGTCACGTGCGTGGCTGCTGCGCTACGCCGGTCACATTTCGCAGGAGCCAACAGGCTGGTATTACGTAGTGTGCGACAGCGTCCCGGACTTGGAGGCTCTTGGCAAGAGAGACCGGCGTCACGTCCACATCGGGTATGAGCGATGTTCCGTACAAAGAGCCGAGCCCGGCTGGCTGGCCGAGCGAGGCTACTCGTGCTACGTCGCCGCCATGTCGAGCCGGGGGCTGCGGCCGGGGCATGAATGGGCGTGGTCCGAGTATATGCTCAACAAGGCCGACGGTCCCTTTGAACACTGGGCTGTACTGGTCGCGGGTGAACTGGCGGCCTTTTGCGAGAGAATCATCGGCGGCGAGTGGGTGCATCAGTCATACTTGTATTATCATCCTCACCATCTCCGAAATCGTGTCGTGTTCGCGCTCACGCGCACTCTTCAGGAGGAGTACGTCTTGAAGCGCGGTATGAAGCTCCTGAACGGTACTCGTACGGTTCTACACGACACCAGCTACAACGATGTCCTGCAGAGACTCGGGTTCCGGCTGATCCACTGCCAGCTAGGCATCGCCTACCGGCCACAGGCAGCTCTGGCTGTGGCGCTTGCATACCCGCTGCGCGGACTGCTCGCACGGCTACCACGCGTGCCTGGCGTAGCTGCCGCCCGCGCTGTACTGATGCTTGAGGATATCCGCCGCAGCCAACATAAGTCACGCCGGGAACCGGTGTCAGGTGATGGCGACCCGAAGCTGTGACCTGAGAAGCGCCGCGACAACTGCCCGGCTCCAGGCAAGTCAGAGAATCCGCGAGCCTTGGCCTGGCCCGGGTCGGCAGTCGGAGGCGAGAGGTTAGGGGACTCAGAATCGACGGAAGCTGGGGCCACGGCGCTGGCCCCAGACCCAGCAGCGCGTGCGACAGATGCGCTACCCGGATCTCAGCCAGTTGGCCACGACCGCACTCTCCGTAGTGCTCTCTGCGAAGTCAGGACTCCTGGCCAGCTTCACTACGGTCGCCCCACGATTCCGTATGACATCCCTGACCCGCAGCGCGTAGTAGCGGCAGAGAAAGCGCGATTCGCGAGAGCCGGGATAGACCCTGGCCATTTCGTCACGTGAAAGGAAGACCCGCTGCCACAGCAGCTTTGTCTTGTCATTGAATGACCTGGCGCCTACGAGGCCGGAAACCGGTGACCACGGGGCATAACCGGTGTCGGCAAGTACGAGCTGCCTCGCCAATTCCAGTACGTGCTCGTCAATGCCACCGGGGACTAACCGTTCAAGCACATCATCCGGTACGCCCGCGCCCACCAGGCGTCGGGCGAGATGGAGTGTCAGGCCTACGTATCTTGCAGCAAGCCACTCGCGAGTCGAGTCTACGACCTGCTGCCAGTCCATGTCTCCGCCGCGGAGGCGAATAGTCTCAGTGATGTCGCAGAAGGAGCGCAATCCGTTGAGATGGTGTTCACCGCCGAAGTGCACACAGAGGTGGACCAACAGGTCTTCAGGGGATAACGCCAGCAGTTCGACGCCCGCTATCGTAGCTCGTTGCGCCCTGTACCAGAGCCCGGCAGGGTCTATTTTGACGGGCCCGGTGGGGTCGGCGATGGTCCAGTGAAGCTCAATGGAGAGGTCGCGGAGGTAGGTCGGCGGAGGGTGGTGGTGTTCCCTCCAGAACGCCTCGTTTCCTGTGGGGTCCTTCTGAACGCCGCCCATGTCGAGCAGGATTGTCTGGGCTTTCGGCAGCTCTGCTTTCGGTACCATGAGGTCGACGTCGCACATCGGCCGGAGTGCGACGTCGCCGTAAACCGCCTCGGCCAGAAAGGCCCCCTTCAGGACAATCACCGGGATGCCGGAGTCGCGCAGGCGGCGAAGTACCGGCCGGAGTTCTCGATAGAGGTGCAGGTTTTTCTGGGCGCTGCTGAAGTAGGCCTGTCGCAGCCTTTCCCAGGAGCCTGCTGGGACATAGGCCCGCGTGCCGCTCTCTTTGAGACGCTTGAACAGCAGCGGCTCGAGGCTGTTGTGGGCAGCCGTGTCGATGACGGCGTTCCAGTCAACGCCCAAAAGTTCTTGGTTACTAGTTTCAGGTTTCTGGTTGGACGGATGAAGTACCAAGTCACTGGTTTCAGGTTCCTGGTTGGACGGATGAAGTACCAAGTCACTGGTTTCAGGTTCCTGGTCGGACGGGGGACGAGGGACGGGGGACTTAGGACAGAGGTACTGGAACAGTGTCTCAACCGCGCTAGTCATTTCGATTCCGAGCCGGAAACCAGGAACTTAGAACCTGCAACCATAAACTAGTCCTTGGACTTCGGGTCGGGTAGGGTACGTTCGTCCACGAACAAGCGGAATGGTCGCCGGATGTGCCACTGATGGTAGCGATAGTCATAGTGTCCGACCGTCCGACCGCCCATAAGCACCCTGAAGATCGGTGCGTCACGTCCTTTGAAGGAGACCAGTCTGGGTCTCAGGCCGCCGGGCAGCAGGAAGCCAAACCGACTTCCCTGGATGAGGCTCTGGTAGACGGCGCTCGCGACGCCGGCAACGACCCCCCAGATCGCCTTTCCCAGCTTTACACTCCAAGCGACCATCAGGCCGGCGTGGCCACCATGGATGGAACGGAGCCGCGTGCCGCGCTGCGCCGCCACTACCCGCCCCAATAGGTCAGCAGGCGCAAGAACCCGGGTGTCGGCCAATGGGTTATTGTCGCCCTGCGTCCGGATGGCGACCGGAGACGGAAGACCGAGGACGGAAGACCGGAGACCGGAGACGGGAGACGAGGGACCAGGGACTGGGGACGAAGGACGGACGGAGATGACGCGGTGTACGATGTTGGTGTCAAGCTCAGGCGACGCGAAGCAGACGACATCTCCGGCTCGTACAGGCCTTTTCCCATATGGTTCTACCCACAGGATGTCCGGCACGCGCAGGGTCGGATTCATGCTGGGCCCGGTATAGACGACGCGCCGCCGACCGTCGACTACGATTGACTCAACCGAAGGGAAGTCGGCCGTCCAGCCCGGCCTGTTCGAAGCAAGCGCATCTGGTTCTCCCTTCCCGGGGCCTGCCGTCCGCTGCTGTCCCTCAGTCATTCCTCTGCCTTTGCCTCTACCTCTACCTGGACCTTCACCTTTCCTTCAGCCTGCACGCTGGTCTGTTGGCTGGGCCTGATACCGGGCGGCCTGGACTGAGTAGAGATGGGCATAGAGGCCGCCCCGGTCGAAGAGTTCCTGGTGGGTGCCGGACTCCGCGACCCGACCGTGGTCGAGGACATAGATGTAGTCGGCCATCTTCACGGTGGAGAAGCGATGGCTGATGAGCACCGCGCTTCTGCCCCGTATAGCTCGTCGGAAGTGGTCGAATACCTCGGCCTCGGCCAAAGGGTCGAGTGAGCTGGTGGGCTCGTCCAGGACGACCAGTTCCGAATCGCGGAGGAACGCACGAGCCAGAGCCACTTTCTGCCACTCGCCGATGCTCAGCTCCCGGCCGCGCTTGAACTGAAAGCCCAGCGGAGTGTCATACCCCTGGGGCAGTTTCCTGATTGCCGAGTCAGCGCCGGAGAGTTCGGCCGCCCGGGTGATTCGGCTCCGGTCCGGCTCTCTTTCCGCGTCGCCCATCCAGATGTTCTCCCAGGCTGTCATGCCATACTGAACATAGTCCTGCAAGATGACGCTGACTTTCCGGCGCCATCCCACCGGGTCCAGACGTCGGAGGTCGGTGCCGTCAACAGTGATAGTGCCCGAGTCCGGGTCGTAGAGCCGGCACAGGAGCTTAACCAGCGTGGTCTTGCCAGAGCCGTTTGCGCCAACCAGCGCAACAACCTGGCCCGGAGCGATATTCAGGTTGACCCCATCCAGCACCGTCCGGGAGTCGCTCGGGTACGCGAAGTGCACGTCATGGAACGCGACGCCCTGACTGATTCGGGTCGGAGTCGGGGCCGGACTCGCCGGCACCATGACCCGCGGCTTCAGGTCCATGAATTTGTAGAAATTGGTGAGGAAGAGGTTGTCTTCGTAGAGTCCGGCCACTCCGCTCAGTACGCTCGAGAATGAGCCGACTGCGAGCTGGAAAATGGAGTAGTACATCACGAGACTGCCGAGCGTGGTTTTCCCCAGGTAGGCCTGATAGGCAACGAAGGCCAGGGAGCCGAAGATAGCCCCTGAGGTCAGGGACCCGGCCAGCAGACCGGCAACGGTGCGCCGCCGGGACAAGGCCAGTCTCGTTCCGCGTAGTTGCTGACGCAGGCCTTGGAACCGGGTCCGAAACAAAGACCCCAGGTTGAACAACCGCAGTTCCTTGGCAAACCACGAACCGGTCAGCATGAAGTGATAGTATGACGCCTGGCGTTCTTTCTCGGTCTGCGCCAGTTCAAGGCGGTACTGGCGGCGCGCAAAGACCGACTGCACAAGCGCTCCGGGCAAGGCCACACAGAAGAGGGCCAGTGCGACCAGCGGATTGAAAGCGAGGAGCAAGCCGGCGACCCCGACGAGCGAAACCATGCTCCTGCCGATGGTGACGAGGCGGTTGACAACACCGATGGGCCGGGAATGTGCCTCGACCTGAGCTCGCTGCATGGTGTTGTAGTAGCTGGGATTTTCGTAGTACTCAAGGTCAACCGCGACCGACTGGCTGTGCACAATGTCGGTCACCTTGTCGGAAAAAACCATGGACTGGTACTGGCCGGCCAGCCCGGAGAATGAGTTAAGCAGCGCTGACAGTAACGCTGCCGCGGCGGCAAGAATGACCCAGAATAGGACCGGGCGAAAGGCGGTAAGGCCGGTCTGCATCGCCATGGCGGCCTGCAGGGCATCGATGGTGCGCTTCATGAAGTAGGGTGCAAGCAGAGGCATGAATCCCTGCACGAAAACCAGGACAAGGTTCATCACCGCCCAGCCCGGAGCGATGGACCAGACGAGACGAAGCGCGCGACCCAGATGCAGACCCTGTTTCAGGGTCTCGACCATCCCGGGTCGCGAGTCTTCTGCTGGTTGTGAATCCATCGGCCGTCAGCAGTCTACCAAAGCAGATATACCGGGCAAGTCATCTCAGTACCCCAGAACCGACATTATCTAGCTCGAATGCAGCAAAGGGACGGAGTGGGGGAACCAGGGGTTCAATGTTGATTGGCCGATGCGATTACTGTCAGACAGCAGGCGCTCCGGATCTTGCGTCTGAAGTCCCACTCCGTGGCGGGGACTCAGCGGTTCACCTCTTTTGGTCACCACTGGCCCCTTTGCCACCACGCGGGCGTACAGCCATTCCGGCCAAGGCCTGCAGCAGGGTACTTCGCAAGCAACAAGAACCAACCGGGCCGGATTGCGGGACTCCGGCCCGGTCTATCTTACCAAGTGCTGCAGGAAGGGGACGTTTAGCAGACGCCTCCCCGCGTGCGTCCCGGTTGCCTACGCCGGCCTGCTCCCCGCGAAGGGTCAGCCAACCCGACAGCAGTCAGTCTTGGTTTCGACTCTCTGCCTTATCCGATGCCTATATGGCTGAGTTTCCGTTACCGCACTCGGTTGCGCCACTCCCGCCATAACACGAGAGAGTCGCTATGTTGCCGTTGTCCTTGCAGGCAACCGCCTGGCCGCCATTGGTGCAGGTATTCTGAGCAGCACTGCCGTTGCCACTGCATTGCCCAGGATCTGCGGCGTTGCCTGGACCGCAGTCATCGCCGCGTGCCGGTGCCACGTCGCTCAGTCTCTGGGCACGTGGTGCATCATATCCAGAGCGAACGCGCTCGTTCGGCTCCGGGCTCTTCTGATTATCCATGTCGTACCTCCTTAAGGTATGTTCTCCGGTTCACTGGTCACGAATTCGACCGCCGCCTCGACGATGGTCGAGGCGGCGCGGTTGGCACTTCTCTGTCGCCGGGCACTGCCCGACGATTCTGTTGGATCTCTTTTCGCTGAATCACCGCGTCCGGCCGCAAAGGCCGTCCTGGACGCCGTCAGCAGACCGTTCTCCTCGTGCCTTCGTGCGGGTCGCAGACGCGCCCCCGCTAAGTTGGCACGGCTCCATATCGATCGCCCCGGTAACTTGCTCAGGTCCAGCAACATACGAAACGGCTGCCGAACACGCCACGCCTGAGCATAGCAGTCGTAACGTCCGATCTCTCGTTCGGCGAGCAGCAGCTTGAGTTTCACCCAGTGGCGTCCGTTGAACTTCACCAGCCGGGGCCTGAGGTACTGAGGAAGCGCGCCTTCGAGCGAGCCAACTCTAATGGCAACCTCCCGCAAACGAAGAGGTACCCTTTGGCCGAATGCTCGTAACGACCACAGGCCGCGCAGCAGTACGGCTGTCATCCGTCCCCTCAGACCTCCGTCTATCGGTCGCCGGCGAGAGCCGCGTCGCGCGGCGACAACCCGTCCGACAATGTCCTCGCTCCGTAAGAGCCACGGGTCATTGTTTGGGTTGTTGTCACCGCGCGTCAGGATTGCGTCCCGCAGTCCTTCGTCCCTCGTCCCTCGACCCTCGACTGACACGACACGCCGCACACACGTCTCAGCATTCTCGGGAGACATGAAGCAGACGACGTCTCCCGGACGAACCCGGCGCCGGCCGTAGGGTTCGACTTCGAGTATGTCAGCTTCCGCCAGCGTCAGGTTCATGGCGCTTCCCAGACAGACGGCGCGCAGCCTGCCGTCGCCCGTTTCTGACGGGAACGCCTCGGAGTTGTGTGCACCGGCACGGAGAAAGTCGAGCGAGGACTGCTGCTTGCCGGGAGGCGGTTGTCTGGCCCCGTCATCGCCGATAACGGTCAGTACCTGCTCTATCTCATTCCAGAATTCGCCGTCAAGGCTCATCTCAAGTGAATAGGCCGGCACTGCGGCAGCCAGAGCCTTGGCCGCACCAAGGTGGTTTTCCCAGAGTTTCGTGGAAGCGCTGACTTCGGACAGCCTCGCGATCGCCAGGATAAGGTCGAATGCCGATTCCATTATCAGAGCAGTCGTTTGCGTCCGGCCTGTCGGCTGGAGTCGCACAGACGCGGATTGGCCGAGAAAGAACATTCCCCGCAGTGGGACGGCGTTTTCGACCGGCCACGAAGAGTCTCTCCCGTCGTGCAACTGGCTCCAAGTCGGCCAGGGATGCGCCCAGTACTGGCCGGTGGAGTCTCGCACGACGAGGGTCCGGTCGTCGCATAGCGAACGATGGGGCAGCGGAAGTCGATTGCTGGCGGTGCTCTTGCCGACTCCGCTGGGTCCGGCCATCACGTAGCCAGCTCCCTTGTACTCGGCCAGTGCACAGTGGAGAAGCAAACCGCCCTGCGATAGAGACTCCAACGCAATCAACTTCGCGATTCTCTCCATCTGGATGATCTGCAGGCTTCGATCGAGCAACGGGGAAAGCCAGCACACAGCCGCGCCGTTCCGGCTCGGCTTCTGCGGGTCGTGATGTCTGTCACAAGACACGACTGCGTACAGCTCGCGACCCACAGCGCCGGGCATAAGGCGCATGGTTTTGCCCAGTTCTGACACTACGAGGACTGACGGCTCGTCCGCACCGATAATCGTCCACCGACTGCCGTCAGCCAGTTCTAGTCTCAAAGGGCGCTGCGAAACCTGGGATTGCTCAGTTCTGGACACCAAGCGTTTTCCTTCTAGCCGCCCGCTGCGTGTGCCTCAGCTTGCACAGCCAAGCCCACATCACGAAATGAACGAGAGACAACAGCGTTCTTCGTTTCCGTTCCGCGCCAAGACTGCGAGGCTCCGTCCGTCCGAGGTCCTGTCATCCTACATGGACACCCAGGCAGGTTCTCTGTCTGCCGCTTCGGACGACAGGACCTTGGCTTCTGCTACAGCGCGTGGACTCCGAGGCCTGCTTCGCAGCCCTTCACCGCAGGAGAGTTGCCTACGTCACAGCCGGCGGCATTACTGCCATTGTTGACGCAGTAAGCCTGTGCACCGGTACCTGTATTGCACGACACGTCGTTGCTACCGTCGTAGCAGCTTTCACCGGGAGTGTCCCCGGAATAACAACTGCCCCGTGCGCTCGCAGCATCAACAAGCCGCACTGCTCTCGGAGCGTCATACTTGGACTCGTCTTTTTCTGGCATCACTAACCTCCTAAGTACTTTATCGGACCTGTAGCCCTCTCTGGTTGGTAGGCGACATCATTCTACACCCCCCCTGCCCTCCATGTCAAGCAAAACCCGTTCTCCTGAATCCGACACTGGAGCCACGAAAGCACGCACTGTCGGACAGGGGCAGCCGAGGCCAGGGGCACTAAATGAATGCGTGACGGATTCCACATGTCCACGTTTCATTCCGTTTTCGTGTTCCACTGGCGCGGAATCCATCTATCCCTTTCTTTCGCCCCCAGACGTCCTTCTCTGCGCTCGCTTGCCCGGGAAGACGCCGCGGCGTTCAGCCTCCGCGCACAGCCAGGTCGGCGCAATCAACGACCCGCTTTCCGTGTAGTTGTTCGCCACGCACCCGGTGCGACATGTCCTCACGAACAGACACTTGGCGCAGGGGAGCGGCAGCGCATCAACGTCCGTCAGGGCTCGGCGCAGACCGAGGATCGTCGGGTTGGAGAACCAGATGTCGCGAATGCTGTCGCGGCCGAGTTTCCCGTAGACCAGTTCCGGGACTGTCCGGCCGATGCCACACAGGGCGATGTCGCCATTCCCCAATACCCCAAGGATGCGCAAAACACCGCAGTCACCGGTCCGGCCGTGGGTACGCAAGAGGTCGCGCATCGATGACAAGGCCGGGGGCATATTGAGGATGACTCCAACCCGGGCTTTCGGACGTAGCTCGGTTGACACATACCGCGCAAAGGCGAGATGCTCGTCGTAGTCCATTACCTCGCCGCTTTCCTCCATTGCCGCGCCCCGGCCGGTCCTGGTGACCGGGTTGAACTTCACCGAATTTGCACCATGGGCTGCGGCAAGAGCGACAACTTCCTCGACCTGGTGGCGATTGCCCTTGTGAACGCTCATGATAACCTGGCAGTTTCTGTACCCGGCGTTCACCAGGCAATCGAGCCCGCGCACGGCTGCGTCGAACGCGCCGGGTACTCCACGGAAGCTGTCGTGCGAGCGGGCGTCAGGTGCATCCAGGCTGACCGAGATGAATGTGACACTCGTCTTTTCTTTCAGATGACGCGCCTTCTCAGCGGTCATGAGGGTGCCATTGGTCTCCATGTCCATGTGCATCCCCTCCGCCGTCAACAGGTCCGCGATTTCCATGAAACGGGGATGGAGCATCGGTTCGCCACCGGTCAGCTTCACCGAGCAAAGCCCGAGCGGTTTGGCTTCGACCACGGCTTGACGCAGCGCCTCGGGGTCCACAAAATCGCCTGGCGTCTCCTTGCCGTCGCCGAATCCCGGCGTTATCCAGCAGTGGCGACAACGGAGGTTGCAGGTATTGGACATGTAGAGATAGAACGCCCGCAAAGCCGGTACACCCTCAGGTAGGTCTAAGGGACTGGGGACTGGGGACTGGGGACTGGGGACCGGCTCACATATCGACACTTTGTTTCTCCTCTCCTTTGAAGATGCGGTAGCAGACTAGAGGGTCACGGGCGTTCAACCTGTCGAACTTGGCCATGACCGAGGCCGGGCAGCCGCCAGTGCAGAAACCGGCGTACGAGCAGTCCTTGCACTCGGGCAACGACAGTATTGGTATCTGGCGCCGGTAGCGAACGACATTGACCGCAGGGCTGTTGCGCCAGACCTCGGCGAGTGACTGGTGACCGTAGACGCCCATGACGAGCTTGGGCAGCATATTGCAGGGGACGATTGTTCCGTCGTGGAGTACAGCCAGTTTCTGGAAAACCCCGCCGCAGGAACACAGGGTACCCCGGCCTGGCATGCCGGTCTTCCCCTGCGCGATTGCCTCCTCAATCTGGGCGAAGTTTGTAGCCGTGGCAAGTGGTCCGGCAGTGGCGCTGATTCTGCCTCCGTATTGCTTGTTCAGCCTCGCCAGAGTCTCCATCGCCTGCTTTCGCTCGGAGCGAGTGAGGACTGTGCTGTCGCCATAGCACCGGGCAGAACCCATCTGGTCAGCCTCGTTCGTGCTGAACGCGCCAAGACCCACATCCTCGAGCAGCAGTCGGGCGATGTTGGGCAGGTCGTTCACGTTAGCCCGGTTGACGGTCACGCGCACGGTCACCGGGAACTTGGCCTGCTTGAGCAGACGGAGGCCGCGCAGGGCCCGGTCGAAGCTCTTCGGGGGCCGGCTCTTGTCATGAATCTCGGCGCAGGACCCATCTATTGAAACCTGGACTGAACTCAGCCTCAGACGGCGCTTGCCCTTCGCGAATTCCTCCAGCGTGTCCTCGGTGATGAGCGTGCCGTTGGTGAGTATGTTGTAGCGCATTTTGTTCGCGATTACACCATCGATCAGCTCAAACAGGTCGGGGCGGGTGAAGACCTCACCGCCCGAGAGGCAGACATTGTGAACACCAAGCCTGCTGAGTTCTTCGAACAAGGCGTGCCAGCGCTCCGCCGGCATGTCATTGAGCGCGGTCATCTCGTCGGCGTAGAAGCAGTAGCGGCACTTGAGGTTGCAGCGTCCAGTGAGCGAAAGGTCAACCGACTTGGGAAATCGCATGAGACCCGGCGGCGGCACGGTCATGTCCGGCATCGGCTGAGGTGCCGGGTTTACCTTCGCCTTTCGCGCTTTCTTAGCGGGCATCAGCGTCCCCACCTTCGGATAGTACGAAATCCGGCAGCAGCGATTGGATGAACTTGTCGGCATCCTGCAGAGCCTGTTCACTTGTCACGCCCGGATAGGTAGCCGTCAGGTGGTCGGCGACCTCGTCGAGGGTCCGAGGGGCACCAAGCAGAGCCCAGATGCTGCGGCCGGTGGGATTCAGCAACACCGTTTCATCCTTGTCCGGATTGTAGAGCATCGCTCCGTCTTCGTCCTCGTCGGCGCAGGACACGACTTCGTTCACTCGATATGTAGTCTTGTTCATTGGTCTAGCTCCTTATATTACGGAGAGCATGAAACACTGGACAGTTCTTGATGTCACTCTCAGTATCCCTATACCCTGTCACCCTGAGCCCTTCGCTTGTTGTCAGATTCTTCGGCGTCGAACGCCTCAGAATGACAAACATTTCCTGCTCTCATTAGTAAACCACGGAGTACGCCGACAGCGGAAGGTCTCAATGTCACCTCTTCCCTCTTCCCATGGCCTCCCGGCGCTCCTAGCGATTCGTGTCTAGAAATGGTATTTCCTGACCAATGAAGCCTTCCTCGGTCAGTTTCGTCAGGTATGCGAGCACGTCGTCTCTCACCGTGTCCGGCGCATCCGGAAACCGGTCCTTCACCGCGGTAACAATCTGTTCGATAGTACGCTTGCCGTCTACGAGGCTCCAGACGAGCACGCCGGTCGCATTCACAGCCATTGCACCGGCGGTGTCGGGATTCACCAGGAGCGTCCAGCCGTCTTCCCCGTCGTCGCGGACGGCGGATGGATTCGGCATCGGCGGGTCGGGCAGGGTCAGGTCGGGGATTGGCAGTGGCTCAGTGCTCATCGGTTGAGGGAGTTGCGAAATCGGGGACAAGAGACTCTAGGAACTGCTCCGCGTCCTTCCGTGCCTGCTCTCGCGTGATGCTCGGATAGGCGGATACGAGATGACCTGCAATCTCGTCAATAGTTCGGGGGGCGGACAGCAGGGCCCAGATGCTGCGGCCGGAGGGATTCAGGATGACCGTGTCGTCCTTGTCCGGGTTATAGAGCATGGCCCCATCTTCGCCCTCGTCAACGCAAGAAACGACTTCGTTTGCTCGATAGGTCTTCTCACTCATGAGGTGTCCCCTTAAGCGGTATCTCCCGGCCGACGAACCCTTCGTCGGCCAGCTTGGTCAGAAGTGCCCGCACGTCTTCAGCCACGTTGTCCGGCGCATCCGGAAAGCGGCTTCGGACCGCGGCAATAATCTCATCGGCCGTACGCCGGCCATCTACCAGCTTCCAGACAAGGGCCCCGGTCTGGTTCACGGCCATCGCACCGGTGGTGTCCGGGTTCACCAGCAGGGTCCAGCCGTCAGCCCCCACTTCCTGAACTGCCGCAGGATTGGGTATCGGTATGTCAGGTAGAGTCATGTCGTGTCAGGCAGCCAGCGTCGAGCCGTCCGGTGTCGGTCGCGTGCCGACCTCGGGCCGCACAAGCTGCGGGCGGGCGTCCAAATACGACTCCAACCAGTTGCCCGACAGGCAGCGAGGCGGAGGAAGTGCGCACAGCCATAAGCTATCATAGTGTGCACCTTCCGTTCCATCTTTGAGGGGCCCTGGTTGTCGTATCATGTTGTGGCTATGTGACTTGGCCTCGGAGAGAACCGGACGGAAGGGATAGCAGCCGGTTTTCCCGGCGCTGTTGCCGCAGATTCTGGCAGCGGTCTGCACCTGTCCTTCTCTAGAAAGCAGCACTGCCGGCCTCGGGACAGGCAGCGTCCCGTGTCCGCGATTCCAGCACCAACCGACGACGATAGACTCCAAGTCCCTTGGAATATACCGGACGAGAGTGGCTCAGGCAAGGAAAAACACCGCCTCTCGGGGGGAAGCGCAAAGGCGCCGCTGCCATGAGCAGGGGAGACGAGAGCGGAGCACCCCCTCGTTCTCATCCTTCGCTCAGTTCCTGCATAATCAGACCATGGGTCCTGCGATGCTGGACGTGGCAGGAGCGTGCGCTGAAGAACCGCCAAGACCGCGTCGCCTCGACCCGTGGTTACGGTCCGTCCCGTGTCCGTCAGGCGCACTGCTTCGCGCAGGCACGGGGTACAGTGGCGCCAGTGGGCGTTTGCATCGCGCCGGTCCTGCAACGCACGAGCGGCAGCGCCGACGCGTGGGTGCGCATCGGTGTGTCTCGAGGACTGTCTGCATTCGAATTGCGCTACCCAAGCGGAGCCTGTCATTCGGTGTCCTCGCCTTAAGGCGGGCTCTCTGCCTACGGGAGTGCTAAGTCTTCAAAGCAACCCATGGCGCGGCGCAGCCATCCCGACGGCCAGCAGCAGAAGCAGGGAGACGTCACAGCTCGGTTGGCGCTGGGTGCCACCCGCTGTTCTCGCCACGCGCTGCCTTCGCAGTCTGCGGCAGCCGCTGCCGTGAATCGCGGCAAAGCGAGGTGGCGGCTGTGATTCCAACGGCGGCGGCGGCACGCTCGTGTCGGGCAACTCACATAGCCTGGGGGTGATACATCGACGCCCTCCAACACCGTCTGTGGAACGGAATGTGCACGTATCTAACCGCCGGGGTCTTTTCTTTTTCTCCCTGCATCAATTTGACGAGGGAGGGGAAAGCTGATCCGGGGCGCTCTCGGGTCACGTCGAAGCAGCCGGGCGAGGGCATGCTCGGCGTGGCACTTAGGAAATCAAATATGGAGGCCACCAGCAGATCACCGAGTTCGGTCTGCCGCGTCGCGCTCGACTCCCTGAAAGGGAGGCGCGTGTGCAGGAACCGATCTGGATTGAGACAGTTACGCAGTGTTTGAACTGAAAGTACTGGTTCTGAGCTTGTTTTCGCTTGCGGTGTCTACCGTAGGTGCGCGTCTTGTTCTGGGGAGAGTAGGCAGAGGTGCACCGATAGATGTTCCCAATTGCCGCAGTTCTCACGACATTCCAACGGCGACGTCTGGCGGTGTCGGGCTTGCGCTATCGCTCTTCCTGGCCCTGCTTCTGATGCTTGGCGCGCGCAGCCAGGGGGAGCCACGCGGGGCTCTCATCCTCTTCGCCGTCGCCACGGCGCTTGTCGCAGCCGTCGGTCTTTGGGACGACTTCCGCAACCCGCCCACCTACTTGCGACTGCTCCTACAGGCCGGAGCCGCCATGCTGGTCGTTGGCGCAGGCATGGTGTTGCAGGAGTTCTCACTGCCTTGGGGGTCCGGTGTCGTGCTTCTGTGGGCCGCAGTTCCTCTGACAGTGCTCTGGATTACGGGTCTGGTGAATTTCTTCAACTTCATCGACGGCGCTGATGGGCTGGCGAACAGTCTGGCTGTCGTGTACTCCGCAGGCGTCGCTGCGGCGGCCTTTGCCACGGGTCATCCGTACGAGGGCGTGATTGCAGTGGCCGTTACCGCGGCCTGCCTCGGGTTCCTGTGGTACAACTTCCCTCCGGCCCAGGTGTTCATGGGTGGCGTCGGCAGTCTCACAATAGGGTTTGTGCTGTCGGTGCTGGCAATCCGGCTGGCCGCGCCCGGCAGGCAGTCGGTACCGATGGTGTTTTTCATCATTCTCTACAGCAGCTTCCTGTTCGATACAAGCTACACGCTGCTGCGACGCATCTTCCGTGGCGAGAAGTTCTGGCAGGCTCACCGCACACACCTCTACGAGAGACTCCTGCAGGCTGGCTGGAGCCACCTGCGGGTCACGCTTTTTTATGTCGGTCTGGGCCTTGTTTCGTTGGCGCTGGCGCTATTCTATCTGCGTGTCGGCCCGGCCGGCAGGACTGCCATCGTCATCCTCCAACTACTTGTCTGTCTGGGACACCTGACCGTGGTGAGGACTCAGGAAGCGCGCGCGCGGATTGCCCAGCCAGACGAAACACGCGATCAGCGCACAGGTGACGAAGGCAGAGCAACTCCGCGACAGAGAGGTTTTGCACCACAGGTTCGGTATTCCAGATTCGACCGGCTGCGCGTCGGGGTTCGGCCTACCGTGGCGACGAAAAACGCACAACTCAGGGCGGCTTCGGACCGGCGAGCTGCCGACAGGCGCGAGCGTTCCCGACCCCACCCGCACGAATCCCGTACGCCATAGTCGCGAACCGGGCCGTGCAGGAGGCGCTATCGGCCCCGCGAGGGGCCGCACGAATCCTGGACCTATTGTTTCACGTGAATGGGCCGTGCAGGATTCGAACCTGCGGCCACCGGATTAAAAATCAGGTGCTCTTCCAACTGAGCTAACGGCCCGAGCCATTCCAGATTGCAGATTGTAGGTTGAAGATTGGCGAAGTCAAAGGAACGTGGCCGCCATGAATCCGACGTAGACGGCCACGAGTGGAGCGAGGTTCAAGCTCGAAGTCCGAAACCAGAGTGACGATTCAAGCCCGAAGCCCGAGGCGCAATTCGGGATCGTGGTGCATTCGAGCTTGACCTCAGTGGCCCCGGTCGGGCAGTGCGGACTTCGGAATTCGTGCTTCATCAACGATGTGCTCTTGTGGCTCCAGTATCGGTACCGTAACCGCGCGGTCGGATTCCGCGCTATTCCGCGCTGCGACTTTGTTGACAGCCGGCCGAGGCGGCATATCCTTTGCTACCCCCGTAGAGGCAGCTAGACCGGGGGGCAGTAGGGTAGTTTTGTAGCTTTCCCGCCGCGGGCGGCGCCGGAGGAGGTACGATGGTTCCGGATGAGTATGTCCGTTCGATTCTGACGAGGTACGACCTGCCGGGCGGCGAAGGTTCACCGGCCGAGATCGCCGCCGCAGAACTGAGGAGCCCGCTCATCGAATGGGGCGGGCGATTCCTGCAGGGAGCCAGTCACTGCGGGTCGTATGCGAAGGGGACTCGAGTCAGGGGCGCGACCGACATCGACGTCCTGGTGTCGCTCGGGCCCCGCACGCCCTTGGACGCAGACAAGCTCTACGACCGGTTCTTCGACTTCCTGAAGAAGAAGGGCTACAAGCCGACCCGCCTGAATGTCTCAATCGGCCTGCAGTATCACGGCCTCGAAGTCCATTTGATACCCGCCCGCCAGGAGTTGGGTGGAACGAACGACCACAGGATCTTTGAGACCGAGCACCAGCGGGTGACGCGCACCAATTTCGATACCCACCTGCGGGTGGTGCAGGAATCGGGCTTCATCGATGAAATCCGGCTGACGAAGATCTGGCGCAATCTGCGTAACCTGCGCCTGCCCTCCTTCTGCCTCGAGCTGGCCGTCATGGATGCGCTGCACCACAGTCCGCACCAGCGAACCGCCGCCAACATGGAAACCGTGTTTCGGTATTTCAAAGACACGCTGCCCAACGCCCCGCTTCGCGACCCTGCCAACTTCGAGAACCTGGTCTCCGATGACCTGATGAAGCACGAGAAGATTGCGATCTCGGAGGCCGCTGCCGAAAGCCTGAAGCAGCAGAACTGGGGCAAGGTCGTCTGGTAGGAGCCGGATAGACCAGAAGTCAGAGTTCAGAATCCAGACACCAGAATCCCATGGCCGGGAGTTCGGACTGGAAGCCGGATCCCCGGCCCCCGCTCCCTGACCCCGCTTCTTTGACCTCTCCTTCCCCTGACTCGGACGACATCGCGCGGCAGCGGCGTGAACGGCGGCGGCGCGTCGAACAGGCCGCGGCCTGGTGGCGCCATCGCCGGACGGCCGCTGCGCAGGCGGCTACGGGCTACCCGTGCCGTTCCTACAACAAGCTCGAGGCGAAGTTCGCGAAGCTGCTCGATGCGGCCGGGGTCGAGTATCGCTGGCAGTTCCCGCTGGGGCCGTACGCGTACGACTTCCTTCTTCCCGACCGGCTGCTTGTGGAAGTCCACGGGACTTACTGGCACGCCGACCCGCGCGTCTACGAGGGTCGGGTCCTCACACCGAACCAGCGCCGGAACCGGTTGCACGACGTCGATAAGAAGCTCCTTGCGGCCGCTCGCGGCTACCGTCTCAAGGTCGTCTGGGAGGCCGACCTCGCCCGGCGCGGAGTGACGCTCTCCGTCCTGCTTGACATCGGCGAGGGACAGGTCTGAGTTGGATTCGTTGATTTCGCCCGCTCGTTCGCGTATCTTTTCCCGTTGCCGCTGAAAGCCCAGGCACTCCTGCTGATTCTGCTCGCCGCGGCCGGTCGCGCGGCAATCTTGCCGTCCTTCACGCTCGGCTATCGGGGCGAGCCGGGTGTGGAATCGAAGATGTTCGCCGCCGCGCAGGCCGATGTCACCCCGCTCCCCTATGTGAGGCTTGATGCCGGGTTCTCATTCAACCTGTTCCAGAACAACGGCCTCGGTGCGGCTGCGCTCGGCGTCGGCGCAGTGGCGCACGACCGCCTCGGGCTGGCGCTCCGGCTTGCCGTCCAGCACCAGCAGTGGAACGACTGGCAGGCAGGCGAGAACCGCGTGCTTGCGACGCTCGAAGCCGGCCCGGTGTACGGACTCGATGCCGGCCTGGGCCTGGTGCACCGCGTCCCGGTCTTCGGCGACCGGTATTGGTCGCCGTTGGTCTGGAGCGGCGGCGCATCCGAGTGGAACTACCTGTACCGGTTGCGGTGGAAGTTCGTCCAACGGGAGAACTGGTGGGTCAGGGCCGGGTTTTCCAGCTATGACCGGTTCACGGCCCACAATCCGCAGCAGGTCCCGCTTGAGGCCGACGGGGCATACCGGGTGAAAGAAGACCTCGAACTGCTTGCCCGAGCCGGCACGGCCATCGTTGGCCTCTCGGGCGGGATCGTGACATTCCACGAGGTCGAGCTGAGCGCCGGGGTGAGATATGAATTCTAGGCGTATTCTCCTGCTCGGCAGCGCGGTCCTGCTCGCGCTCTGCGCCTGCGACTGGGACCTCTGGGGAATCGCGACCCGGCCGACCGTCGAAGACCGGGTCAAAGAAAGCCTGAGCGGTTCGTTGACCACACCCGGCCCGGTCGCCGTCAACCCGGCTTCATTCAGTTTCGCCGTCTTCGGCGACCCGCAGATCGGCCGTGACTACAGGAGCAGGCTCGACCGTTTCCGGCAGGAAGTCGCCGGGCGCGACATCGACTTCTTCTGCGTACTCGGAGACCTGACCGATGACGCGACACCCGATGAGGTCGACAGCATCAAGCTGCAGCTTGAACGGGTCGGCGTACCCTACTATGCCACCATCGGCAACCACGACCTGTACCAGGGGGACGGGTGGGAACGGTTCAAGGAGAACTACGGGCCGAGCTGCTATCGGGTTGTCATTGCCGACCGCATCAAGTTGATATTCCTCGACACCGCGGACGGCACCCTCGGCCCCACCCAGTTCGACTGGTTCGAATCGGAGCTGCAGGACAGCGCGTACACCAGGATTGTCTGCACACACTTCCCGGTCTATGACGGCGAGAAGCCGATGATGTGGCGCCTGGCAAGCGGCGCGGAGCGAGTGAAGGTCCAGAGTATGCTGGTACGGTACGGCGCCTTCGCCTGGTGCGCCGGGCACATCCACGGCTGGCGGCACATGCA
Source organism: Caldifarciminota bacterium UBA2258 (assembly GCA_002347155.1). Classification (GTDB taxonomy): domain Bacteria; phylum Hydrothermota; class Tepidihabitantia; order Tepidihabitantales; family Tepidihabitantaceae; genus UBA2258. The sequence continues at coordinate 37,617 of DDXO01000120.1, read as the reverse complement.
GGTTGACTCGGTCAACCACTTCACCTGCGGCGCGATGGCGCAGCAGCTCGACTACGGCGAGCCCGGCTACCTGCTCTTCACGTTCGCCCACGACTCATTGTCGTGGCAGTTTGTCGAGCTGGACCGGCAGTAGGGCAAGCTCCTCCGCACCCACAGAGCCGGACCGAAAATGGGGACAGTCCTTTGAGGGACACGTCCACGGAGCGACGCGAGGACCGCGTCGCGGATGTGTCCCCGGCGCCTGCTCGTCGCGGTACAGTCCCCATTTTCTTATTCGGCCAGCAGCTTCCGGCGAATCAGGCTGACCGGTATCGACCCTTGGGTCAGCAGCCGGTCGTGGAAGTCCTCTAACGAAAACCGGTCCCCCATCTTCCGGCGATACTCGTCGCGCAGCGCGAGAATCTGGGTCTTGCCGACGAGGTAGCTCATCGGCTGGCTCGGCGACAGGCAGTAACGTCGCACCTCGGCCTTGAAGAAGGCGGTGTCGGGCCAGCACTTGTCGACCATGAACCTCCACGCGTCGTCATAACTGAATGCTCCCGTGTGCAGCTTCGCGTCGACAATGATACGGGCGGCGCGGAACCGGACGCCGCCGAGCCAGCGCAGGGCCGGAAACGAGTCGGGAGGATAGAGTCCCTGCTCGACCACCTCCTGCTCACAGTAGAGTGCCCAGCCTTCGATCAGGCAGGTGTTGAACTGGAGCCGACGGATGAAGGACGGGTTGTGGTTGGCGATGGAGATCTGGAAGTGGTGGCCGGGAATACCTTCGTGGACGATGCCGCCGCGATAGCCGTGCCGGCGGCCGGTGTTGTAGTATCGGCGGGCCAGCGCCGTGTCAAAGTCGTCCGGGAGCGGCGGGATATACATGTAGCCGGTCTGGTCTTTGTCGAGCGGTGTTGCGCCCTCCATGGCGATGCCGGGGATGACGCGGCGGAGAAGTGCCGGTGTCTCGACTACCTTCAGTGGGCCGATCCACTCCGGCACTATGGCGAAGTTGCTGCACCCCACCCACGCCCGCATCGAGTCTACCTCAGCTTCCTCGTCGGCGAGTACGTTTTGCTTCGAGAACCCGGCCGGCGCCGGGTCGTCCTCCTGTGGCACCCGCGGTTGGCGCTTCAGCATCTCGGCTTCCTGTGCGCGCAGAACCTTCATCGCGGAGTCGGTGAGCGCAAACAGGCTCTCGCCCATCCGCAGCAGCGAGTCGGAATCGAAATCGAGGAACTTGTCGGTCGCGAGCAGGTAGTCGAACTTCTCTTTGCCCAGGGCAAAACTGTCCTTGAGCCTTGGCAGGTCGAGTTCGAGCCCGGCCCGCCAGGCACGGGCCGAGTTCGATGCCTTGTCCGCGGCAGCGGCGAGCCGCGCGGCCAGCTCCGGAACCTGCCTGCCCAGCTCGGCCGCGCTTTCCTTGAAGAAGCCCTCGGCGTCCGCGAGTCCCTCGATGGCCGCCTCGGCGTAGAGGCGGGGCGGGTTCTTCACGTTGAGCGCAGCGCTCCCTGTCAGACAGTTGGCGCGGGCCTGCTTGATGAAGCGCGGCACATCCTCCAGGCGCTCGCACGCGCGCAGCGCCCGCACGGGCAGCGGCGCGAAGTCACGCAGCAGCACGTAGTAGATGCCGCCGATGCACTCATCCGAGTAATAGTGCGGGTCGCGCTCGAGCAGCTTGAACTGGTCGAGCCAGAAAAGCTCCATCTTCAGGTTGGAGACGAGCAACTCGCGGTCGATACGGTCGTCGAGCGAGAGCGAGAGCGTGTCGAGGACATCGAGCTGCGCGAGGAGGTGGTTGACGGCGGTCTTCAAGGCTGCGGTGCGCGCCGGCGAATAGTTGCCGAGCCGGCCGTCGAACTCGTGGAATCCGCAGCGGGTGGCATCCACGGGGTGGAACTCCCAGAGGGCCCGAAAGGCCGCGCGGCCGAGCGAGTCGAGTCGGCCGCTCGCGCCCGGCCGGACCGGACCGATGGCAAACCCGGTGGCGTTGAGCAGTGCGACCAAAGCCACGCACAACGCTGTTCGTTTCTGTCGTTCGGTCATCTGGAACAGCATATCAGCACGCCAGCCAGCGAGGATAAGAGACAGTATCACCTCCACAGACGTGTTGTCAAGTGCTGAAGCCGCTCAGCGTGCCGGCGCGGCTTGTCCTGAGCGATGGACGGGAGGCCGGGGCGGGACGCTAGAACTGAGCAGTAAGGCGGCCGGACAGAGTGTGCGTAGACGTTCCGGACAGCACCAGGCCGGACTGGTAGGTGAGCTGGACGTAGAGGAAGCGGAGCAGGTTCAGGTTCAATCCTGCGGCCGGGCGGAGCGAGACCTTCCAGGGGTCGGCAATCCAGCCTGAGCCCGCGGCAGAGAAGGTGCGTTGTTCCCAGCCTGCTCCCAAGCCAAGGGTTGCGTAAGAGCGGGCGCTGAACTGGAAAAGGGCCTCGACGTTCGGCGCGACACTCCGCGGGCGCAGGGTCAGCGTCGGCCCGTAGTACTCGTCGTCGAATCCGTAGGTGGCGGTGAGCCGCGTGCGGAGGAGTTGCGACCAGGGCATGTTCCACTCGAAATAGGCGTTCCTGCGCGTCGTCTTCGGCAGGCCGGGCGCAGCCCGCGAATTGAACTGCGCGGTGAAGAGTCCGAGCCGGCCCGGCTCATACTCCGCCTTCAGTTCGTCATCGGTAGAGGGCTTCAGCTCGGGCAGGCCGTAGTAGGCCGTACCGGTGTTGCTCATCGTCCGTTTGGCGTGGAGAGTCAGACCGGCAGCGGGCTGCAGTTGGACGTTACCGTACAGCGTCCGCAGGTCACTCGCGGAGGAAACGTCGAATGATGAACTACGGTTGTCCAGCGGCCGGATGAGAAGCAGCGGCGGGATGAAGTTGGAGACGAGGTTCCGGACGTACTCGTCGAAGTTGGAGCCGGTTCCGACCGAGAGATTGACGACCGACAGCTTCGACCACCAGCGGCCGGGTGCGACCTGCAGGTTGTTGTACAGGTAGCCCTCAAGTTCAAGGTCCCGGGTGGCGCCGAGCGAACTCATCCCGGTCAGGAGGTTGTAGGATCCGGTGTAGTATAACCCCGGGACGACGTCGATGTTGAGCTGGCCGCGGAGTTCGTCCTCGCGGCGGGTTTGCGTACCGTCGCTTGAGAGGCCGTTGTTTCGATAACGGATGCTGCCCTGGACCGGGAAGGGCAGGGCGAAGGTCGCCTCGGCGATGTACTCAAGAGAGTGCTCTAGTGCACTAGTGCTCAAGTGCTCAAGTGAGCTGTTCTGGACGATGCCGTTGAGCTTGAGCCTGGATTTGAGGAGTGTGAACTCGTAGCCGGCGTTCGCTTTGGCCCGGAGCCGGTTCCCGTCCGGCAGGCGGTCGTTGGCGCAGAGCACGAATCCGCTCGGGTACTTCGGGTTGACGTAGCTGAGTTTGCCGGACAAGTAGTCGGCAGTCAGCAGCGCCGCGTCCGGCGCAAGCGGGTCGGCGACGTAGTCACGCCTAGCCGTGCCGTCGACGCGGAGATGCGACAAGGGTTCGGCCCCGGCCGAGAACGCGGCCGCATGGCGGAGCACGCCGTAGCGCCGTTCTCCGGCCCCGAACTCCTCGAAACCCGGGCCGAACCCGCGGTACTGCGCCGCGGCGCTGAACACGCCGAAGTTGCCGCTCAACGAGTAGTCCTGGGCCAGCGCCTTGTCGCTGTTGGCCGCAGCGGCCCCGGTCGGACAGCGGACCGCGAACTGGGGCACAAACCTGATGCTCTTGTCCGTGCCGGCTCCGGCCTCGGCCCGGCCGGAGAGGTGGACGATGTTCTCGCCCGCCACTCGCGTGAAGCCGGGAGCAAGCTGAGCCGAGAACGACGAGTCGAGAAGGGTGAAGCCGGGCTGGGCGGAGAAGAGCAGGTCCCTGGTCGTCCACGAATCGGGCCGCTCGACCGTGGAGTAGCGCAAGTCAATCTGGCTGTAGTCGGTGACCACGTCTTTCTTCAGGAACAGCAGGATGCCCGAGGTGTAGTCCAGCACATAGTCGGAGCCGCGGGCCATCACCGCACCGTCAACGACGACGGTTTCGCTGTTCTTGACCACCGGCTTGTGAGTCAGGCTGTAGAAGGTCGATTGCGAGCGGTAGGTGGCGCGGAGCGAGTAGACGGAAGGGGCCAGCGAGTCAGCGACCAGGGGCGAAGGGAAAGAGAGAAAGCCGAGGTCGTGGTCCAGATGGGCCGGGTCCACGCGGCCGTCGTTGTCGTCGTCGATGCCGAATCCGGAAAGGGCGTGGACCGCGCCCGTGGTATCGGTGATTTGGAGTTCGAACGACCCGGGCGTGATGTCCGGGCCGAAGAAGTACGTGTTCCGGAGCGCATTCCCGGCTACGGACTCGGACTGGAGAACCTGTGCACCCGCGTTGCCGACAAACACGAGTATGTCACCGGGCTTGCGCGCGCCGACGAAATAGATGACGCTACCGGCCCGGTCAACGAAGTAGTCGGAGCCGCGCAGGAGCGGGTCGAAGTCGCCGGTGACGTCGCCGACCGTCCAACCGACGCGAGTCTTCGGGGTGTTCGTTGTCGGGATGCGGTCGTCGGCGAACACCGTGTCCCACTGCGAGGCGGCTGGTGAAGGCAGGCGGTATAAGACGCCGCGGGCGTAGTCGATGTCGGGCCGCCTGACTTCCTTGTCGACCGAGCGTCCCGTGAAGAAGTCGCTGCGCAGGGCCGACTCGATGCGGCCGCCCTGCAGGTCAAGCGAAAGGGCCCGGGGGTTAGCGGCCGGGGATTGGGGAAGAATGAGACGCGCATTCGCGCCGAGGGTCGAGAACGGCGGTATGAGATCAAATTCCGAGTACTCGGACTTGAGCTTCCCCGCATTCGCACGGTGGAGCACGTCGGGACCCACTCCGCGGTACCCGAGGCCATAGGCGACGAGGTCGCGGTCCGAGTCGTCGTAGAAGAGCGAGAGGGCGCGGCCGGACCGATGCCGGGCCAGAAGGTTCAGGCCGATGTTCTCGAAGTCGCTGGTTGTGCCGCTGCTGCCAGAGAACACCCGCGACTGGGAGTAGTAGGCGCGGCCGGACAGACGGATGTCGGTGTCGGGGACGATACCCAGGTGGGCGCCCGCGTCGTCGAGCCAGGCAAGCTGCCTCCTGCGGGCCTGCGGCAGTACAAAACCCTCCTGTTTCCAGAGCTTCTGCTGGCGGTCGAAGTACTGAATTCCGCCTGCGGTCAGGGCGTAGATGAACCGCTGGTCGCAGTAGACCCGCACGAGCCTGTCATCAGCGAGGCCATTGCTCCTGGTCCAGACCTGCCGGGTGTTCTCTCTGGTGTCGATGATGACGAGCCCCTGGTCGGACGCGAAGAGCATCTCCGACGACGAGAGGAAAGCATCGGTCACGACGTCGGGCATTCCGATGAGCTGCGGCTTACCCCAGCGGTCCGAGCCGGGATCATAGACCAGCGGTCCGCCGTCTTCAGCGAAGAGGATGGAATCGCCGAGCACCGAGAAGTCGGCGGCGGGGATCGCGCTGTATTCGGTCCACGAAGCCGTGGCCTTCCGGTAGCCGGCGAGCCGCACCCGGCCTGCAAACCAGATTGAATTCCGCGTATCGACTATGCGGGTATAGGAGTCGGCCGGCGCCGGCGTCGCGTCGATTCGGTCGAACTTCTGGTCGTAGCTGAGCACGCCGGTAGCGGTGGCAATCCAGACGCGTTCCGCCGCAGCCAGCAGGGCGAGAACCGGTGCCTCCGAGCGCTGCTGCCAGGTCTCCGAGAACTTGTCGAACCGCGCGAGGCCGGAGTCGCCGCCGGCCCAGACATAGCGGTCATCGAACGCGAGCGCGCGCACGGTACCGCGCAGGTCGTAGGTCTGCCAGTCGTTGACCCTTACGTCGGCCGAGGCAAGGCCGGAATCGGTCGCCACCCAGAGTACGCCCTCGTCGAGCCCGAGCGCGAGTGCACGGTTCGAGGGCAGGCCGCTGGCCGTGGTGATACGGCTCCAGGTCGCCGAGGTCCGGTTGAAGGTGTAGATGCCGTATTCGGTCGCGAAGAAGACGAACTCGGAGGCAAACGCATCGGTGACTCCGTCGAGGACTATCGGCCGGCCGGCCGTGCCCTGTGCGGTCGCCGCGACAAGGCTGAGGAGGAGCGCGGTCAGCTTTCTTCCTGGATGAAGCCGGAGGGGATGTCCTCCTGCGGTTCTTCACCGCAGGAGCGGAGTCGTTCCTTCCCCGGCGTCTTGTACCAGCCGGTTCTCTTCCGGTCCGCGGCCATCGCGAAGACCTGGATCGCGGCCGGGCCGTCGACCGGGCAGCGCGACTCGCAGAGGCCGCAGCCGACGCAGGCCTCCTCGTTTACGAACGGCCGGCCGAGCGTTGTGCCCAGTGTCGTCTCGTTGCGCGAGTCGATGGCGTTGTAGGGGCAGGCTTCGTCGCAGACCAGGCAGGCCCGGTTCTGCTCCCAGGCAAGGCAGCGCGACCGGTCCACGACCGCGGTGCCGATGCGCGCATAGGTCTTCTCCTCGAGCGGCAGGTTGCGGATGGCCCCGGTCGGGCAGACCTGACCGCAGAGATTGCAGTTCTTCTCGCACGCGCCGATGCGCGGTACCAGGCGCGGCGTCCAGAGCCCGTCGAACCCGGATTCCAGGACGGCCGGCTGAAGCCCATTGGTCGGGCAGGCCTTCATGCAACGGCCGCAGCGGATGCAGGCGTTCAGGAAATCGGGTTCCGGAATCGCGCCCGGCGGCCGCAGCAGCCGGCCCTGCAGTCGGGCGTGGACGACGGACCTTGCCAGCGGCGCCGCAACCAGGCCTGAGCCGAGCGCCACGAGTGCCTCGCGGCGGCCGACGTCCACGGGCTGCGGCGCGGGACTTGCCGCGTACGCGATGACGCGATCCGGACAGGCGTGCAGGCAGGCCAGACAGCCGATGCACTCGGCCGCATCGACCTTCCGGTGCGCGGAGTCAATCGCGCCGGTCGGGCAGGCTCTTTCGCACAGCCCGCAAGTCCGGCAGTCACCGCGGAACGAGAACTTGAGAATAGAGAACTTGGCCAGGAACCCGAGCAGCCCGCCGAGGGGGCAGAGGTTCCGGCACCAGAAGCGCGGGGCAGCGCAGCCGAGCCCGAGGATGACGAGCAGCGTTGCGAGGGCGAGGATAGTCTCAGTGAAGACCGCCGGCCGCACGATCGAGACCAGTCCGGCGAAGTGCGATGTGACCGGATAGAAGACGAGCGCGAGCGAGCGCGAAAGGATGGCCAGCGGGTCGAGGAACCCGAGGAATGAAGCACCGGCAGCGGCCGCGACGATAAGCAGGATGAGCGTGAAGAACTTGCCCCGGCGCCAGCCTGTTGCCCGAGAGCTCCGGCGTTTGAGTACCGCGCCGGCCAGGTCAATGGTCGTGCCGAGCGGACAGACGAAGCCGCAGAAGAACCGGCCGAAGAGGAGCGTAGCGACGACGACTACGAGCGAGAGCAGGCCGGTCAAGAGGAGCGTGCGGGTTGCGATCGAGGTGACGACGAAGACCAGCGGGTCGAGGCGGAAGAAAACGTCGGAGAAGGCAGGCGACAGGCCGTAGCGGATACGAGCGAAGAGCACGACGAAGATAAGGAGGAACGCCAGTTGTATCAGCCGGCGGAGCAGGCGGAGGCCGTTGCCGGGCTTCACTCGGCGCGGTGCGGCTTCCGCGTCCGTCTTCATGCGGCAATCGTCACGCGGCAGCCGCCAATCAGACTGTGACCTGCTTGATGCTCATCTTCGCGGTGTCGATTTCGCCCAGGCCCATTTCGGCGGCCGCGACGATGTGTTTGACGCCCTTGCCGGTGAACGATTTGTTGTACCACTGGGTGATGCCGACTGTGTACGAGTCGACCGCGACCGGGTCGGCGCCGGCGATGACCATGTTCAGGCCGACGGTCTTGCCCGGCCCGCCCGGTCCGCCGCTGGTCAGGGCCCGGGTTGCGTCGATGATGGTCAGGTCCGGCCGAACGACCGAGGCCAGGTCGGCGATGGCCTGATGCAGGTTGACCTTGTGGAGCGCTCCCCGGTCCCAGATGGCCCCCAGCAGCCCTTTCATGCCGAGGCTCACGCCGGTCGCCGAATGGGACTTGGCGGTGGGCAGATTGATGAACTTGTCGGACTCGAGCAGGACCTTGGCGAGCTTGACCGACTTCAGCTCCTTGCCGTTAGGAATGGGTGTGTCGGCGAACTGGCGCTCCTTCGTGAGCGTAAGCAGGCTGACCTTGGTCTCGTCCACGATTGCCGTCTTGATGCCGCTCCGCTCCACGCAGAGAGCCGCCTCCTGGATAGTGTGGTCGAACAGCACCACGCGGGCCGCGCCGGCATCGAGGCAGAGCTGCACAACCTGCCTGGCTACATCCGCGCTCGTGGTCGCGCCACACTCGCTGTTCGCGGCGAACGAGATGTTGGGTTTGATGCAGACCTTGTCCCCGGGCCGTACAAACCTGCCCATTCCGCCGAGCTGGTCGACCGCTCCTTTGGCGAGCTTGGTGCGCGCGCCGCGCGCAACGGCGACTGCCGAGCCGGCGGGCTGCTTCGGCTCGGCGCCAAACAGCCGCCGGGGGAGCATTGCGGCAGCGGCGATCCCGAGACCGGTCTTGATGAAGTCGCGTCGATTCACCTTCGCCTCCCGCTAGATGGTATCCCGGATTGCCGACGAGACGTTCCGGGCAAAGAGCTTGGCAATATCCTGGGCAGCGGTCGACTTGTCCATGATATCGGCGCGGAAATAGAACCGTCCGTCGCGGAACTCAACCCGGTAGGCGAACAGGAAGCTCTCGTCGGTACGCGCCTCGACGCCGGGGTTATCGCCGGACCACGGCACCTCGGTGCCGGCCGCGACCGCAGCGTAGACGTTCTTCGCGTTGGTAGTGTCGCCCATGTCGAAGATACGGAGGGCGAGTTCGACCGCGCTGCCGCCGATGCCGCCGGAGAAGTTCTGGAACGCGCACTTGACGAAGTGATTGTCCTCATAGGGTACGGCCTCGCCGTCGATCATTGCCTCGAGCTGGGTTCCGGTCTCGGCCACCTGCATGGGCGAGCTTCTGGTCCAGCCGCTGATTTCGTTGTCTCCGGGCACGAGCGTGACTACGTCGACCGGCCTGTTCGTCGGCCCGGTGCAGGAAAGGCAGAGCAGGGCGATACAGAAAGTCATCAGTCGCTTCATGGCTGCTGCTCCTAGTTTACTACCTGGACTTTGCGGACCCTGACGGCGCCGGCACTGTTCAGCCGGAGGAAGTAGGCCCCGCCGGCCAGGCTCCGGCCGGCATGCCAGTCCACGTTGTGCCGCCCCTTGCTGAGCGTGCCGGCGAACAGGCGCGCCCTGGTTCGGCCCGCGGCGTCAACGAGATCGAGCGACACCGGTCCCGGACGTGACACCGCGAACGTGACGGTGGCCCGGTCCCGTACCGGTTCCGGCGAGACCGCAAACACGCCGTCAGCGGGAACCGGACGGCCCGAGTCGCCGACGGCAACGTTGTTCAGTTCGATGAGATTGATGTCGAGCGAGCCGAGGCTGTAGGGCGGCTCGGCTGCGGTTGTTATCATGGGTGCGTTCAGTGCGGGCAGGCTGTGCTTCGCGCGCTCGACATTGATGACGTTCTGGCCCTGCTTGTCGCAGGCGACCGGGTCCCTGCTCATCAGCAGCAGCTTGGGGTTGAAATTGGGCGGGCCGCCCGGCCCGCCGGAGTAGAGACCGAACAGGCCGTCGGTGAAGAAGAGCTTCTGAATGTTGTTCGGCGTGATGACGTCACGGATTTGCTGGTTCAACGACGGAACCGCCGGGCTGCAGCCGCTTGAGTGCTGGAGGCTGCCGGGGCTGTTGACCGAGCCGTAGTGGTTCTTCATGTTCAGGGTGATTACACCCTGGCTGTGGGTCTTGAGCACGGCGGCGTCAATCAGGTAGTCCACCATCTGGGACAGAATCTTGCTGGGGTGCTGGGTAGAGCCGTAGACGTCGAAGGTAACGTCGTTGTCGTAGCCGACGCCGGACTCGTTGGTGCCGAAGCAGCGGACTGTGTCCGGGTCGCTGCCGGTGTACTTCGTGTAGCCCGAGCCGGTCAGCTCGCTGTTGGTCCGGTCCCAGATGATGATGTTGTTCTTCTTGAACGAGGAGCCGCCGACGTCCATCCGGGCCAGTCCGCTGCAGATGCAGCGCACGACTGCCGGGTGGGTGGGAAGCTGCGAGTTGATGCAGTTGACCTTGATGCCGATGACAGAGGTCTCGGTGATACCGGGGAAGATAGTCTCCCATGCCTCGCCGACGTTGCGGATACCGGCGAGCGCCATTATCGACTCGTCCACCATCATCTGTACAACGGCCTCGTTGATGGTACTGCCGCTGGTCGCGTCGTCGTGGAAGCACTGGACCACGTCGCTCGCGAGCAGCGCGGGCGGGAACCGCCGGTCGAGCGCGGACAAAAGCCCGGGTTTGACGGCGAGCCCGAGCGCGCCGGCCCCGACGTACTTCAGAAAATCACGCCTTGATACTTCCTTCAATGTTCCTCCGTGGTTCCGGACAGGTTGGACAACGCCGGCGGATATGCGGCACTCACAATCACTGTGATTATCCCGCAGCCTTGCAGCCCGGTCAAGCGCTGTCCGGTACCCTGATTCCGATATTGACAGCCACGAAGACTGAGTGAAACGGAATCGGGGTATTCTGCACCCATCGGTTTCGTGTCTTTCTTTCGTGGCCGCAATGTCGGTTCCGGGGCGGTAGTCGCTTGACCTGCGGCAGCCATGAACCTATAGTCTGGACGTGAAAGAACTCGAACTGCCCGGAGGTAACCACCCATGTTTGGAGTAGGCTGGCAGGAAATACTGCTCATCGTCCTCATCGTCCTGCTGCTGTTCGGGGCCAAGCGGATACCCGAGGTGATGCGCTCCATCGGTCGGGGCGTGCGCGAGCTGAAACAGGGCATGAAGGACATCGACACGAACGAACCCGAGAAGAACCACAAGGAAGACGAAGGGCCGAAGGCGGACTGAGCCGATAGTGCTCTAGTGCTCCAGTGCACAAGTGCACGAACAGAGTGGTTCTCCGCGTAGTCTCAATCCGTAATGGCCAAGCCGCAGGACTTCCCTCCTGCCACTGGACCGCTAGACCACCTGACCACTAGATCACTATCCAAGTGACCTTCCTCGACCATCTCGAAGAGCTCCGCAAACGTATCTTCTACGCGCTGATCGCCGTGGGCGTAGCGGCGGTCGCGGGGTTCTTCGTCTCGCAGCGGGTGCTCGACCTGCTGACCCGTCCGGTGCCGAAGCTCGTGTATCTCGCCCCGGCCGAGGCCTTTGTCGTCCAGCTCAAAGTTGCCCTGGTCACGGGTCTTTTCATCGCTTCGCCGGTGATTTTCTATCAGTTCTGGCGGTTCGTCCGGCCCGCGCTGTACAAGCATGAGGTCAAGTACATCGCGGCGGCGGTGGTCGTCTCATCGGTGCTGTTCGTCGCCGGGGTCGCATTCTCCTACCTGGTGGTCGTACCGGTCGCGATGAAGTTCCTTCTGAGCTTCCAGAGCCCGAAGCTCCAGGCAATGCTCTCCATCGGCGAGTACGTCGGCACGGTGGGCGCGTTCCTGCTCGCCTGCGGCGTTATCTTCCAGCTACCGGTAATCATGTTCTTCCTCACCAAGCTGAGTGTGGTCACCCCCCGGCTGCTGATGAAGAACCAGCGGATTGCCGTCGTGCTCGTTTTCGTCGTCGCGGCTGTCCTGAGCCCGCCCGACGTGTTCAGCCAGACCCTGATGGCGGTCCCGCTGCTTCTTCTCTTCGAGCTGGGCGTCCTCGCCTCCCTGCTTGCCCGCCCGCGCACTGGACCACTGGACCACTAGGCTACTCGACCACTTCCCTTTCCGACCGCTTGACCAGCCCATCCTACCCCTGGCTTCCGGTCTCTTCCTGCGTCCCCTTCTCACCCTCGCTTCGCTCTCCCTCTCCTCTCAGAGGAGAGGGTTGGGGTGAGGAGCACTGGAGCACTTCCCTCTTGTCACCTGAGCACCGGCCTCCCTCCCGGAATACCCTCCCGAGCCCGCAGGTAGATTGTCTTTGACAAGCAATGACGAGCCGGCTAGCCTGTTTGAGAATAATCGGAGGAACCATGAGTCTACTGCTCGCAGCCATCCTCTTCTGCGCGGCCGCATCCGGCGCCCAGCCGGCGGCAATCCGTTCCGCGGAACTGGTCGAGGCCGACAACAAGTTCGGGATCGAGGTCTTCAGCTACGTGACCGACGCCAGACCGGGGGAGAACGTCTTTATTTCGCCCCTGAGCATCGCGCTTGCGCTCCAGATGACCGCGCACGGAGCGGCCGGCGCAACGTGGGAGGCAATGGCCGGCGCGATGAAGGTGTCCGGGCTCTCCCGGGCCGAGGTCGCGGCCGGCAACCTGAAGCTGCGCGAGGAACTCGTCAGCGCGGACAAGCGGGTGCGGCTCGACATCGCCAACTCGCTCTGGCTGCGCAAAGGCGTGATGCTGCGGAAGCAGTTCGCCGACGACTGCGGCAGCTACTACCGGGCGTCGGTGACCACGCTTGACTTCGGCCGGCCCAGTGCCGTCACTACCATAAATGACTGGGTGGCGAAGAACACGGGCGGCCGCATCAAGGAGATCGTCAGCGAGCTGACGCCCGATGAGTTTCTTGTCCTCGTCAACGCCATCTACTTTAAAGGAACCTGGACCGAGGCGTTCGACCCCAAGCTCACGTCGGCGCGCGAGTTCCACCTCGCCGCGGGCGCGGCGCAGCGCCAGATGATGAACCGGGAAGACGAGTTCCGCTACAAGGAAGATGACGCGATGCAGGCCGTGGTTCTGCCCTACGGCGACGAACGGCTCAACATGTACGTCTTCCTGCCGCGCGCGAAGGACGGCCTCGCGAAGCTGATCTCCTCCCTCCTCTCCTCTCCCTCCTCTCTCTTCAGTGGCTTCGCCGAGAAGAAGGGCACGGTCGTGCTGCCACGGTTCAAGATCGAGTTCGAGCAGAACCTGGTCAAGACGCTCCAGGTCCTCGGCATGGGGCTGGCGTTCACTCCCGGCGCCGACTTCTCGAAGATGGTCGTGCCGCCTGCCACCGCGGCAATCAGCGACGTCCTGCACAAGACGTTCGTCGAGGTGAACGAAGAAGGAACCGAGGCGGCGGCGGTGACCGGGGTCAAGATGATGATGACCGCGGTGCCGAGGCCTGAGGACAAGTTCTCCTTTGTCTGCGACCATCCCTTCCTCTGCGCCATCCGCGACGACGTCACCGGCTCGGTCCTCTTCCTCGGCGCCATCTACGACCCCAAGCAGTAGGAGGCGGCAAGCCGCAGGCTCGGCACAACCGAAACCAAGGCCGGCGGGCCACGACGGCCCGCCGGCTTCTCCTTCCCAACCGCCTGGCGTCCTGGCGGTTGACCCTTCGCTTACGGCGCGATGGGCGCGCTGACGTTGAAGACGTCGGTGCGGATGGCCTGCAGCACGGCCTCGGTCAGGCCGCGGGCCTTCCACTTCGCGATCAGGATTGCGGCTTCCAGCGCGAGCGACTCACCGGAGATTTCCTTCCGGGAGAGCGCCCACATCTCCCGGCCGAAGTTGAGGTAGAACGGATACTGGATGGTCGCCACTCCGGCGCCATCACAGACCTGCTTGACCTGCAGCTCCATGGCCGTGATCATCGGGTACACCGCGGTGACGTTGGCCAGCATCGCCGGCCGCTTCTCATCGAGAGTCGCCTTGATACGTTCGGTGTTGAACTTCACGTTCCAGTTGGCGATCCTCTTCGTCGGGTCTATCACAGACCCTCCTTCCTGTTGGGTTCTTTTCGGAACTTGGGCTTCTTCGGTCACTTGATCCCTGGACCACTGTGCCTTCTGCCCCTTCACTATGTTATACTCACGCCAACCCCCTACCTGTGAAAAGAGAGCTGCCGTGAATTCGGCAGCTCAGCAGAACGGATTCAACCACCAGGACACCAAGTCACCAAGGTCCGGACTCCGGGATCTCTAAGTGTCTCTGTGCCTTTGCGGCAGGGCCTCAGCCTCTGGCTTCTCCTGTCTATCCTTCCTCCCTCACTCTTCATCCTCCTCCTTGGCTGCTGCGCCAACCAGCACATCTGGACCATCCGGCAGAAGGGCGGTTTCCGGCGCCGTCAAACCGTCATTCCGGTCGGTCCTGTCCTCGCCGTACCAGATGGGCGCGGGCGTCGAGTCTACGGGCACCGGACTGACGCCGCGCAGCTCCAACCGCCGCCTCAGCGCGGCCAGGGCCAGCCTGCGTCTATGACGTACCTGCTCATAGGTCAGTCCCGTTGCTCTTGCACACGCGGGATGCGGCAGGCCCTCGATGTCGTGCAGCACGATGACCTGCCGTTCAGCCTCGGGCAGCGATTCGGTCTCCTCGTGCAGGACGCGACTGAGCCGCGTCTCCTCATACTCATCGGCCGGCCCGGTCTCCGTCACCGTCCAGGCCTCGTGCAGCGCCTGGTCGTACCGCACGAACCTCTGGTTGTACCACTCCCGCCTGACGTGACCGGCGAAGTTCCGCGACAGCCAGTTCAGCCACGTCTGGAACGATGCGCCCCGGTCCGAGCGATAGTTGTTCAAGTGCGAGAACGCGTACTCGTGAGTGCGGATTGCGACCTCGGAGACGAAATCCCTGCCCAACTGCCCGTGGCGCGACCAGATGAAAGAACGAAGCGGCCCATCGCAGACCTTGTAGATAGCCGAGTAGGCCCCCACATCGCCGGCCAGCACCCGCGCCACCGATTCCTTCACCAGTAACGCCTTGTTTCCTGCAGACTTATTACACATGGTTACTCCTCATTTCGGCGCCGGGCACATCGGGAAACATCCTGCCCAGCCCCGCATTAACTACGTCACACATTACCCAACCCGTCACCGGAATCAAGCCGAAAAACGCAGTTCCAGAATTCTCCTAAGTGATTACTAGATTGTCAGATAGATGCCTAACCTCAACCTTAACCTCAACCTGGTCCTGAGAGGGTATGTAAACAACCGTTTACCACGGATTTAGCCGATCTGACCCCTTCCGTCCCTTCGGAGAGGACATCCACAGATTACGCAGATTCCACAGATTCTCGACCCGAACCTCGGAATCCTGGAACCCGAGTCCTTGAGAACCGCCAAGACCGCCACCGGAATTCCGAAGAGAGCCAACCACGGATGCACACTGATGGACACAGATGTCGATCCGGCAATCGAAAATCGGCAATCTAGACTCGAAAATGGGGTGACCGCCAAGGTCGGAGAGGACATCCACAGATTACGCAGATTCCACAGATTCTCGACCCGAACCCCAGAACCCTACTCCTCGCACTCGATCCCTCGATCTCTCTATCCCTCGATCCCTTTCCTCCTGCACTTCTGACCTCTTACGTCCAGCATCTGACATCCTACCTCGCCCTCCCGCCCGCGTCTTGACTCCGGTTCTCCATACAGCTACACTACCTCATATGTCACCTGTGAAAATGGGCGGCCGATTGACCGAGCTTGAGACCGCGGTCGAGCAATTGCCCGAACCGGACTACGACAAGTTCCGCCGCTGGTTCCTCGAAAGGGACTGGCAGGCATGGGACCGAGAGATCGAAACCGATTCCGCCTCAGGCAAACTGGACTTCCTTGTACGCGAGGCGAAGGACGCCAAGCGTAGCGGCCGCCTGCAGGGCATCTGACGCATGAAAGCCTACGAGTCGCCGGCGAAGATAACTGCCGAAGGCAACCTGGAGATCCCTGAGCGACTGCGTCGAACACTGCCCGCCGGCAAGACTGCGCGAGTGATCGTCCTGGTCCCCGACCCGTCTGACGCGGACGAGCAGTCCGCCTGGGATAGCCTGACTACCGACCAGTTCCTGTCCGGCTACGCCGCCGCCGACGCCGCATACGACCGGCCCTGATGTTGGCTTCGTACGCGGCCGGCGACATCGTCCTGCTCAAGTTTCCCTTCACTGATGCGTCCGGATCAAAGCGACGACCGGCGTTGCTTCTGCTTGATACGGGCGATGACGACATCGTTGTAGCGCGTGTCACCGGTCAGCTCTCGGCAACTCCGCAAGACGTTACGCTGAACGAATGGCAGCAGGCCGGACTGCTGCTTCCATCGGTCGTGCGGCTTCACAAAGTCGCTGCGCTGCAACGAAGCCTGGTTGACAGGAAGCTGGGCCGGCTCACGCCCGGCGACTGGTCTCGCGTTGTCCTGACTCTTCGTCAGGTCTGCAAGTCGCTCTAGCCCCTCACAGCAATTCTGCGCCTGCCTCGGCGGCCCCACTTCCGCTAACCGTTCTCCGCTAACCGCCAACCGCCAAGGTCGCCAAGAACGCCACTGGAATCCCGAAGAGAGCCAACACGGAGGCACACTGATGGACACAGATGTCGATCCGGCAATCGAAAATGGGGTGACCGCCATGGTCGCCAAGGCTTGTCCTGAGCGAAGTCGAAGGAACATCAAGTCGTGAGTCTCCGACGTTCTGCATTCTGACATCTGGTTTCTGAGTTCTGATTTATCCGAGACCGGATACGTCCGTTCCGCCACTCGACTCCTGGAATCCTCGAATCCTCGGACCCTGCCCGTTCACCCCGATTAGCCGCGCGACATCGGCAGCCCGGAACCCTGGAATTCTGAATTCTGGTCTCTGGTTTCTGAATTCTGAATTGTCCCCGTCCTCCACTAGACCACTTGACCTCTGGGGCACTTTCCCTGGCTGCGACCGATAGGCTGTAGACCGATAGGCGTCTATCGGATACAAGCGTCCTTCACCCGCAACCGCCCGCCGAGGCCGAAAAACGCCCTGCGCCCTTTAGGGCGTTGCCCGTAAGGGCGCTGACGGGATAATTGACCCGTGGCAGAAGACATCAAGAAGATAGCCGGACACAACATACGAAGGCTTCGCGAGAAGCGAGGCTGGTCCCAGGAAAAGCTGGCCGGAGAAGCCGGCCTCCACGCACCTACGTCGACCGGGTGGGACGGGGTCCTACTCTATCCGGTCATGCTTTGCGAGGTTGTGCTTGGCGCAGAGAAGCTGTATGTTCTCCGCGACCAACGATGAGCCGCCCTTTGACCATGGGATGATGTGGTCAAAATGGAGGTTCTTGTCACCACCGCAAATGACACAGCGGCCTTTGTCGCGGAGCCAGACTTCCTGCTTCACAGGTGTCGGAATCACTCGCGTATGCTCGATCTCCAACGCCGCACGAGCAGGGCTAGTAGTTTGGTCCTCTGCCAGCACGAGCTTGAACTTGTAGACCTTACGCTGGCCAGATTCCTCTTGCCATGCGTCAACGAGGTTGAACAGGCCGTTGTATACCCAGATACCCTCGTGGACTTTGTCATAGACGCGTATGGGTTCGGCCGGAGCCCGCTTCTGCTTGAACGCACGGGCGGCGATCGCGAATCTCCCGTTCTCCGTAAATCGTCCACTCGGAGTGACGGCTGGCTGGTCGATCATAGCCGGGTCCGGACCGCCCCGACTCCGCTTGGCGTTGTGGCCCTCATAGATGAGCACTCTGCCCTGCTTCTCCACGCGGTCGTTGTACGGAGCACCGCGACGCGTGCTCATGAGAAACAGGCTGGTTCCTCCACGCGGACGGAAGTTCATGCCCTTCTGGAAACTCCCACCCTCTGCCATGTTCATCTCGACATACTTGATGATGTCGCCCGGCTTGTATGGTAGCGCCGGCACCTCAGACCCCGCGTAGAAGGTCGGACAGACGGACCTTGAGGGCCCGTGCCAGTTTCCCCATGTTCTGAAGCGAGATGTTGCACTCGCCACGCTCGACCTGCCCGATGTATGACCGGTCGAGGTCGGCCTCGAACGACAGAGCTTCCTGCGACAGCTTGCGCTTGATTCGTAGCTCGCGCAACCTGCGGCCGAACCGGGCCCGGACGTTAGCCATATACAACATCATCCGCGCTGATGGGTTTATGTCCACGGGCTTTACATACCGTATCTCTGATACAAGAATCTGGGGTGACACGCAACGGCGTTCTTCTCGACCGAAATGAGTTCACTTAGGAGGCAATATGCCGGCTCAAGCAGATGTGAGCGGGCTCGTCAACGAGTACCGTACGCTCTTCGACAACGTGGACTGCGGCAAGACCGAATCGCTAGAACAGATACTGACCGATGATGCTGAGTGGACCCCGCTGGCCGCCGAGCATCTGGCGCAACTGGCGAAGGGCTACGGGTCGTTCATGCTTCGCAACGCGCTGGCGATTTCCCTCGCGCTCGGAATCGAGGACGGGAGTCTGGGGTTCTGACCGCTTTCCCGCCCATTTGACACGACCGCCCGCGCGGCCTAGAATCCGGCCGTGACTAACCTCACCACATACGGGTCTCGCATCATGCGACGAGAAGTTCGCCCACCAAGATGAAGGAGGACGTCCTCGAGCAGGTAGTCGACGACTATCTGCAGTCAAAAGGGTACTTCACGCGGCACAACGTGAAGTTTCGTCCCAGCAAGCGTCACCGCGACTACGAAACCAAGGCCGACTGCGTCGCCAGCGACATCGACGTTGTCGGAGTGAATCCGCGCCTACGAGGTAGCGATCGGGTCTGGGCCGTGAGCTGTAAGAGCTGGCAGGGAGGATTCCGCGTCGGCTATCAGCTCACTGGCTTGAAAGAAAACAAGATCCACTCGGGCCGAGAGTCTCTGCAGGGCTTCAGAGAGCTCATGGTGCCGAAGTGGAGCGCGGCGTTCCGGGACGAAGTGTCGCGACTCACGGGGTCTCGCAAGTTCACGTATGTCACAGCAGTGACCTGGCTGTCCGGCGACCGCTCGGACTGGGAGAACAACCCGCGGTTCCGCAAGGCGCTGCGCGGTAATCCCCTGCGGCTCATTACGCTAGGCGAGATGGTGGCTGAGATGCTCCCAGTCATAACAAGCACACCGGCCAGTTCGGAACTCGGCCGTACCTTGCAGCTCCTACGGAGGGCTGGCGTGATCCAGCCAGGCAATTTCAGTGAAAGGAAGGCGTGATGCCTAGTCAGAATGAGCGTTCACAAGGAGGTCCGTCCCTCATAAGGGCAGATGGATCTCTTGTCGTTCCGCGACTCGAGCGGGTGATTCTGCGATCGAGCGACAACAAGAAGGAGGCGTGGCTACAGGACTTCATCAGGGCCAATCCACGCATTCTCCCCGTCGAAGAGGTCGATGCAGTGTTCGGCCCCCCAATCTCAGTGGGCCGTGAAGTCGCAATAGCCTCCGGCAGCATAGACAATCTACTGCTCAGCCCAAGCGGGTATCTCACGATAGTAGAAACCAAGCTGTGGCGTAATCCGCAGGCACTCCGGGAAGTGGTAGCTCAGATTATGGACTACGCCAAGGAGATCAGTGGTTGGTCGTTCGATGACCTGGACGGTATCGTGCGGGGATACAACAGAAAGTACGAGCGTTGTGATGACGGTGTGCTTGCCACGCTTTCGAAGAGAGGGGGAAGACCCATAGAGGGACTGGACGAGTCGTCCCTCGTGGACACGGTTGGCCGCAATTTGCGGGAAGGCAGATTCATGCTCCTGGTTGTTGGCGATGGCATCCGAGAGAACGTGGAGCGGATGGTCGACGACTTCCTCTCCAAGGCGCCATTGCTACGCTTCACTTGGGCACTTATGGAGCTCCAGCTCTTCCGCACTGTGATTGGACAGGAAGAGCTGCACCTAGTCATTCCCCGTCGGGTCGCAAGGACCAAGGAAATCCCGCGTACCGTGATTACGGTCAAGACTGAAGGCGTTGGGGGCAGCATCCGCTGTGATGTGGCCGCCGCTCAGACCGAGCACGCCGGCGGCCGTTCAGCTGCGCGGTTCAATCTGACCGCCGAGGCTTTCTTCGAGGCCTTGGAGAAGAGAGCTACGCCCGCAGAGGTGAACTTTGCCAGAAACGTATTTGCTGACTTCGATGGCAAAGACGATTACGCAGTTGAGATGAAACAGGCCAATCTCGCTGTCAAGTTGCCCGACCCAAGCGGAGGTAGTGTGAATGTGTCCATCTTCCAGATCGATACCTCCGGCCGTCTGAGCATCGGCAGCATGCCCGGCCAGCTCAAGAGACTCCGCATTTCCGAGGAAACAGCCCACGACTACGGTCGGAATCTCGCACGGCTGCTGGGGACGTCCTACAGCGAGAAGACGACCTTCTTGCGCCCAAGCCCAAAGCTGAGGGACGTGGAGCCGCACTATGAGGAATTCGTTTCTCTCGTAAGGCGGACCGTCTCGAAGATCAAGGAGGAATCCGTCGAGCGCACGCGCTGAGGCGGCGGAGTGAGGAATCGGGGTATTCCGGGGACGCGATGAGGAATTCCTGACGCCGGCAGTCGGCAGGTTAGGCGTTAGTCAGTTAGCGGTTAGCAGTGGCGGGCGTGGCGCTTGCGGCAGGCGACCAGTGACTCGTCGTGCCAGGCCACGGCGATACCCTTGGCGTTGAAGAGGCGTTCGATAAGGGCGAGGCGTCCGGGGTCAGTAGGTCGCTTTCGGGGAAAGAGGGACACTCCCTATTTCCGGCCGATGTCAAGAACACTGCATCACAGAGTCGTCGTCCACGTGACGCGGCAGCGGGCTGCGCCCGCCAATTCGAACTGCGGATTTCGAAGGTCAAGGTGGCGGAGTCTCATTCCAGCGTTAGGACCAGCGATTTCTGTCGCGCGGGCGGACGGATTCCGGGTTCGCCGAAAGCACGAGAAGAACCGAGGGTTTAGCGGCTTTTTCCGATAGGGCGTAACCTCGCCATCCTCAGTCGGTTAGGCCCCATCGGGTCGAGGAAAGACCGCATATAGGGGTCGCCTGGGGGCTAGCCTTCGGAGAAGGAATAGGTTAAGGTTGAGGTTAAGGCTAAGAAGCAGATTTGAAGGGAGCTTTCAGAAGAGCTTTGACGCGAGCTTTCGATGAAGCTTTGGAGCAAGCGACGAAAGAAGCAATGCGCTGAGCTTTGAGACGAGCAATGCACGAAGCTGTGCGACGAGCTTTGAGATGAGCGATGGAAGAAGCCATGAAGTGAGCTTTCGAGTTTGCTTTCTAACGTGCTTTCCGGCGAACTCTGAAGCGAGCTTTCTGATGAGCTTTCAGGGGAGCTTTCAGAGGAGCGTAATTCAAGGTGCAAGTTGCAGGCGAGAATCAGGGACAGTCACCCCATTTCCGAGCGACGTCAAGACACAGCATCACAGAATCGTCGTCCAAGTGACGCAGTAGTAGCGGAGAGTGCTCCAGCGCGGGAAGCAGCCGACGGCCCAGGGTTAGTCCATCGCCAGTTTGAAGACCTCCCGACAGATTCTTGCGAGGACCTCCCGAGCACAGCCGTGGCAGAAGGCTGTGCTCTAGTGCTCAAGTGGTCCAGTGGTCTAGTGCGGCTGACAGGCTACGGCTGACGGCTGCAGTCCAGGGCGAATACTTCCTGACAGATGGCCCGAAGGATTTCCGGCTGGCACCCGTAGCAGGTCCAGCGCTGCACAGCATCCAGGACGCCGGAGCGGAGGGTTTCGCCGGCGTGGTCGCGGCAGAGCCTGTCCACGTAGAGGCCGAAGCTGCGGTAGAATGAGAAGTGGATTGTCGGTACGCCCTTTTCCATCAGTAGCTGCCTGACCTGGGAGTAGCGGAGTTCGACCCGCTCGATTGCGTTGCGGTAGTTCTCCATCTGGCCCGCCGGGTTGCCATCGGCGCGGCAGGGGTTCTTCCCCTGCCGCAGTGTAGTGGCATAGCGCCTGATTGCGCGGTCAACGGAGAGGAGGCGGCGAGTGTCGGGGGTCATGAGAGGACCTCTGGGGTCAGGGGCGAGGGGCCAGGGGCTGGGGAGGAACCAGCGGTGGGATCAGCCGGAGGGCGAGGGCCGGCCATGCAGCCAGGGAGTGAGAGATCCGTGTTGGGGGCGAGGGACGAGGGGTCAGGGACCAGGGCGGGACGGACATCCGCGGATTCCGCCGATGACGGCCCCGGAGGGCTATCCACAGATTCCACAGATTGTGAGCGAAGCTCTGTGGAGTGCGGCAGCGGGGCTGCCGCTTTTTCGGGTCCGTCCGTCCGGGCCGGAAAAGCGGGAGCTGCGCTCCCGCACTCCAAAGCTCCGGATTCACCATCGTCTTCGTGTCTTTGTGACTTTGTGGTGAGGTCGGCGTCCGCAGTTCCTGTCCGGCATTCGTCATTTCCACCTTGTCCTTCGAACTTGCCTTTGAGGGCTGAAACGAGCTTTCACGCGAGAGTTGAGTTGAGGCTTGAACCAAGGAACAGGTTGAGGTTAAGGTTGAGGTCTGGACCGGCAATTGAGCCGAGCGATGTGCGAAGCGATGACGCAAGGGTTTGAGCGAGCGGTGAATCAGGGAATGAACCAGGGCCTGAAACCAGGCCTGGATTGTGGCTTCCAGCGAAGCTTCCGGCAAGGTTTCAGACGAGGCTTCAGATGAGGATTTGGAGAAGCGTCTGGGAGGGAAATGAGGGAAAAGAGGGACCGAGTGGTTCGGAAGAGCGGGCTTTGGGAGCCCGGCCATAATGTCCCGACCCCTTCCGCATCGGGCCGGGCGGCCCGCGCTATTCTGCCTCTAACGGTACATGAAAGTAGTTGTTGACAGCGGAGAGAACATTAGTAGTATTTGGTTACTAATGGTTGTCGCTAACAATGAACTTAAGGACTAGAAGATGAAAGAGAGTGTTGTTGACCATTTGACCGAGCTGGGTTTCTCCGGCGCCGAGGCAGCGGTCTACGTGGCGCTGCTGCAGGAGCCGAAGGCGACCGGCTACCGGATTGCGCGGCTGGCGGGCAAGCCGGTGCCGAATACCTACAAGGCGCTCGACGCCCTGCACAAGAAGGGCGCGATTATCGTGGACGAGACCGGCCGGGGCCGGACCTACACCGCCCTGCCGGTGAGCGAGTTCTTCGAGGGGATGAAACACAGGCTCGACACGATGCGCGGTCACCTGGAGGAGGAACTGAAGGGGCTGACCACAGGCGCGGTCGAGGGCGGGATATATCAGCTTACCACGCCGGACCAGGTCTACGGCCGGGCCAGGACGCTCCTGCGCGAGGCGAGGCGCGTCGCGCTGGTGGACATCTTCCCCAGACCGCTCGAGCACCTGCGCGGCGACCTGGAGGCGGCGGGGAAGCGGGGCGTGCACGTGTGGGCCTTGACCTACCTTCCGGGCGAAATCAAGGGCTGCGAGGTGATTGCCCCGAAGAAGCCGGCCGCACACCTCGAAATCTGGAAGGCCGACTGGATGAACATTATCGTGGACAGCCGCGAGGCGCTCTACTCGCTCTTGAAGAGGGACGGCTCGGGTCTGCACCGCGCGGTCTGGATCAAGGACCCGTACCTGGCGATGCAGGCGTTTTCCGGAGCGTTCCACGAGTTCATCTTTGACCGGACCGGGCAGTTGCTCTGGTCCGGGAAGTCGAAGGATGATATTGCGGTCGAGTTAAGGAACCTGGGTCGCCGGTACATGACCGACGACACTTTCTACGAGGTTCAGCGTGCCTGGGTAGATATGGAGAAGATTCGGGAGATGAGGCGCCGGGCGGACCGCGAGGAAGCGGCATGCCGGCGCAAGTCAGCGAAGGAGAAGAAATGAAGACAGCACTACTGGTGGCGGCGGTTGTGGCGCTGGTCGCGGCCACGGCGTGGGCGCTTTCGAGTTCCCGGCCGGCGAGCACGTCTTACACGGTCGAGGCGAGCGACGTGGCCGGCGTGCCCGGTCTCGTGGTCACACCCGAGGTCGTGGTCAGGGCAAACCAGATGCCCGAAGTGGTGGTGAGTGCCGGACGAAGTCAGAAGTCAGAGGCTGGAAGCTAGAGTTCAGGGAGTTTGAGATGAGAGCGATTCTAACAGCGATGGCCGCGGCGGTTTTGCTCCTCGCGTGCGGTTCGCAGCCGGCGACCCCGCCGACAACTAGTGAGGTGCCGCCCCGGGCGGAGAGCCTGGTCCAGCCCGCGTATCCGGAAGAGGCACGCAAGGCCGGTGTTGTGGGCAGGGCGGTCGTGGAGGTGACGGTCGGCGCGGACGGCGCCGTGCTGGCATGCAGCCTGGCGACGAGCTCTGCCAGCAGCGACCTCGACCAGGCCGCTTTGAACGCGGCCCGGAGTTCGAAGTTCGCGCCGGGCACGAAGGACGGCAGGCCGGTCGTGATGAAGGTCAAAGTGCCGTTCGAGTTCAATCCGGACGACGGGCCCAAAGTGCCGCACGGCCAGACGACAGGCGGAACGTACCGGGCCGGTTGGCCCGACGAGCCGCAGTGCCGGGTTCTGCGCGAGCCGGCGGCAAGGGAGGTCTGATGGACCAGACCGGCAAGTCATATCCGGTCAGCCTGACGGTAGATTATCCCGAGCAGCCGCGCGACCGCGCGTCGGTGTTTTTCCGGCTGTTGCTGGTGGTGCCGATTGCGGCGATAGTCGGCCTGCTCGTCGGCACCGGCTACCACTGGGTCTTCGAAGAGGCAGGTCGAGGGCTCTCGTGGGCAACTGCCGGGTTTGCAGTGGCGCCGACCATGCTGATGATCCTGTTCCGGCGCAAGTACCCGCGCTGGTGGTTCGACTGGAACCTGAACCTGAACCGGTTCCTGTTCCGCGTCAGCGCCTACCTGGGTCTGTTGCGCGACGAGTATCCTTCGACCGATGAGGAGCAGGCAGTGCGTCTCGACGTTGTCTACCCGGACGCGAAGACCGAACTCAACCAGTGGCTGCCGCTCGTGAAGTGGTTTCTCGTCATACCGCACATCGTCGTCCTCTGCTTTGTCGACATCGCCGCCTACGTCTGCGTCATTATTGCGTGGTTCGCGATTCTCTTCACCGGCAGGTTCCCGCGGCCCCTGTTCGACTTCGTTGTGGGCGTGATGCGCTGGCAGGCGCGCGTGGTCTGGTACGCCGTGCTGTTCGCGACCGATAAGTATCCGCCGTTCAGTATTGAGGCGTGAGGAAGTGAAGAGAGAGATCAAGAGACCGAGTGAACAAGGGATCGAGTGTCGGACGTGCGCTCGGCACTTCGTCCCTGTATCCCTCTATCCCTTTGTCCCCGTCCTAAAAAGTGAGGCGTTTATGAAGTGCTTTGCTGCAGTGATGCTGCTGCTGGCGGTGACCGGCGTAGCCCTTGCCGGTGTCCAGGAACCGCAGCAGCAGGTGCTCGTACAAGTCAGCGTGGGGACCGGTACGACGCTCGTCGGGTTCCGAGTACTCCGGCAGTTGGTGCCGGTCGGCCTCGACCTGATTCGGACTCCCGGCCGCTTCTGTCTGCGACTACCGTTCGGCTGCGCAATGGTGATGGAGAGCGCGGCGCCGGACGGGGCAGGCGTGGTGGTGCGGCCGCAGGTCGGTCCGATTGCGTTCGAGGTCGCGGTCGGGCCGGCCCGGCCGGGCCGTTCGTGACCGTTGTCGGGCGAGACGATATTATTTCTGGTTGGGCGGTGCTCAACTCCCGGTCCGGCGTTTCACCTCTCACGAACGTCCGGGCAGCGCTCGGTAGCTCAGCACCGCCCGCCTCTTCTGGTCAGGTCCTTCAGAACCGGTGTATGAACGCGAAGTAGCCCGCGCAGACACCCAGAGCGTCAACTACGAGGTCCTTCCAGGAGAAATGTCTCGACGGCCCGGCCAGGTCGTAGAATTCCTTTGAAACACCCAGGGTAAGCGTCCCGCCCAGCGCAAGGCCGGTCGGCCAGGGCTCGGACAGCCTGACGCGATTCGCACCGAAGTGGTACGCGGCGCCGACCGTGACGAAGCTGGCCGAGAAGTGCCAGAACTTGTCCATCGCGAACCAGCGGTCGGGGTCCGAATGTGGTCGAGTGGACAAGTGGTCAAGTGGTCGAGTGTCAGGAGAGGGAGAGAGAGATAGAGGGATAGAGGGAGCGAGTGGAGGACGCGGACTAGTGGGCGAGTGGCCTAGTGGTCGAGTGCGAGGAAAGGAATCAAGAGACCGAGAGATCAAGGGATCGAGCGGAGGACGGGAAAGCGAGTCGGGCTGACTGGCTGGCGCAAGCTGGCCGATGAGAGCGAGGGCGAGGAGAAGAGACGTAGTCATTAAGTCATCGGGGCAGGAGAGATCGAGAGATCAAGTGACCGAGTGCGGCCTGGGACACGGTCCGCAACCCGGCAGTGCGAAGAGAGCGAAAACGGGGACTGTACCGCGCCGAGTCCGGCGCAGGCGCTCCGAGGGACTGTCCCCTGTTTTCGCGGAGCGCAGACACTCATAGTTGCCCAAGGACCATGCGGATGAACTGGTCGCCGCGGAGCAGGCCGAGCGAGCCAAGTGCGCAGGCAGCTTCGTCGTAGGTCTGAACGGAGTCGGGGGACGGAGGACGGAAGACTGAAGACGGAGGACCGAGGACGGAAATGGCGACCGGGACCGGGCCGTGGACGTGATTGCCTTTGGCAACCGGCGTCATGTGGTCGGGCAGGACCGCCACGGTGGCTTCAATTCCCTTTTCCTTGATGCCTTTCATCACTCGCGCGACCAGGCGCGAGTCGAGGTACTCGATTCCGAGGACCTTCTGCTTCACGTCCCGTGCGTGGCCTGCTTCGTCCGTGGCCTCTACGTGCACGTACACGAAGTCATGGTCATCAAGCGCCTTGAGGCAGGCGTCGGCCTTGCCCTCGTAGTTGGTGTCAATCAGACCGGTAGCGCCCGGCACCTCAATGACGTCCAGCCCCGCATAGACGCCGAGTCCCTTTATCAAGTCCACCGCAGAGATGACCGCGCCGGTGATGCCGTACAACTCGCCAAACGTCTTCATCTTTGGCTTGCGGCCCTGAGACCAGAACCAGATGGAGTTGGCCGGGTCCCTTCCTGCCTTGACGCGTTCCTCGTTGACGCGGTGCTGGGGCAGCAGCTCCCACGAGCAGCGAATCATGTCGTTCAGGCGGCCGACCGTCGGCTTGGCCTCGTCGGATTTCGATACAATCATCAAGTCTTCGACCTTCTCGCCGACGTGGTCGTGGGGCGGGAAGCACTCGAAGTCGGTAGAGAGCGAGGGAACAAGGGATCGAGAGATCAAGGGATCGGGTGGCGGAGAGGGCTCGGAAAGGAGGAGCAGGTGGCGGTAGGAGATGCCCGGAAAGAAGTGGGCATCGTCGCTGCCGATGTAGCGGTCGACGTGCCGGATGAGCTTGTGCGCTTCCTCGGTCGAGATGTGGCCGGCCGAGTGGTTCTTGATGCGGCCGTCCTCGATGCAGATAAGGTTGCAGCGCATCGCGATGTCGGTGTCGCTCAGTTTGACCCCCATCGAGGCGGCCTCGATGACACCGCGGCCCTGGTAGCATTCGCGCGGGTCGTACCCGAGCACGGTCAGGTTCGCTACCTCGGAACCGGGCGGCATGTCCTCGTCAACGGTGACGAACGAGCCGCAGCGGCCGAGCCGGGCGATGCGGTCGATTGCGGGCTTGTTAGCCACCTGCAGCGGCGTCTTGTTGCCGAGTTCAGGGACTGGGAAATCGGCCGCACCGTCGGCGAGAAAGATAACGAAACGCATGGTGGTCTAGTGGTCCAGTGGTCGAACGGGCAGAAGAGGGAGAGAGGGAGCAAGGGATAGAGGGATGGAGTGGGGGACCAGGAAAGCGAGCGCCGATTCGAGTGTGGCCTTCACTGGATCACTTGAACACTCGACTACGAGATCACTTCTCTCCCGCGACGTAAGCGAGAACCAATCGAACGGTCGCGGCGAGGGCCTTGCGGTGGGTCCTTTCGAGGTTGTGTGAGGCGTTGATGCCCGGACCGATAAGGCCGGTGACGGCATCAAGCCCTGCCCGAACTGCAACTGCCGCATCCGAGCCGTAGAACGGGTAGACGTCTACCTTGTAGGGGACCTTCTGAGTCCGGCAGAGCTTCACCAGCCGCTGCCGCAGGGCGTAGTCGAACGGCCCGGTCGAGTCCTTGGCGCAGATGCAGACCGAGTATTCGTCCGACTCCTGTCCTTTGCCGACCGCACCCATGTCAACGGCGACCAGCTCGGTGACCTCGGGCGGGATACCGGAAGAGGCGCCGAATCCTACTTCCTCCGACGTGCTGAAGAGGAAGTGCGTGGTGAGGCGGGGTCGCTGACCGGAATCGGCCAGAGCCTTGAGAGAACCGAGCAGGCAGGCGACGCCGGCTTTGTCGTCAAGATGGCGGGTCTTGATGAACCCGGTATCGGTGACCTCGCAGCGCGGGTCGAAGTGAACGTAATCGCCGACCGCGATGCCGAGCTTCGAGACTGCCTTCTGGTCCCGCACTTCGGCATCGAGACGGATTCGCATGTTCTCGAACTCCCGCTTCGTATCGTGGACTTTCTTGGAGACGTGTGCGGAAGGCTCGTCGAAGAGGATTGTGCCGCGGACAAGTTTCCCCGAAGTAGTTTCAACCGTGACGTACTCTCCCTCGACAGTTCCGAGGGCGTAGCCGCCGACCGAGGTAAAGAGCAACGAACCGTCCTTGCCGAGTTCTTTCACCATCGCGCCCAGGGTGTCGACGTGGGCGGTCAAGGCCCGTTGCGGACCGGGATCTCTGCCCGCAAGCGTGACCAAGAGCGCGCCGCGGCCGGTGCGCCGGTGCTCAACGCCCATCGCCGTCAGCTCTTTTTCGACATAGCCAACAGCAGCATCGGTGTGGCCGGCCAGGCTCGGCGTCTTCACCAGCCGCACGACCTGTTCGACCACATAGTCGGTCAGTTTCTCGTCAATGCGCATAGGGCATAACCTCCAGGGGCGACTCGCTCTGTCACTAGACCACTAGACCACTAGATCACTTGAACACTCTCTGCAGAAAGTCCTTGAACCATTCGTAGTCGTTTGGACCCTTCTCGTAATGCTCGGGCTTGGTATCCAGGCCGGCGAGCGAGGGCGGCAGCGGCGGGTCCACGCCGAGGAGTCGCTGGATTTCCTCGGGGAACTTGGCCGGGTGGGCGGTCTCGATGGAGATGGCGAGAGGAAGAGATCGAGAGACCGAGGGATCGAGTGAGGAGATGTAGCGTTCAAGCCCGGCCCAGCCGACTGCGCCGTGCGGTTCGAGCATAGTCTTGTACCTGCTCCAGGCGTCCTTGATTGCCTGCCGGGTTCCGTCGTCGTTGATGCTGACCGAGTAGATGTCGCGACGCATGGCAGCGAAGTCCGGTTCCTTCGTGACCTTGCCCTGCTCATCCATGACGCCGCCATAGAGCGCGACCAGCCGAGGGAGGTTGGAGGGATGCCCGACGTTCATCGCGTTGGAGATGCAGACGCGCGAGGGCACTATCTTCTCGTACTTACCGGTGGCAGCGAACTTCGGGAACTCATCGTTCGCATTGGTGGCAATAACGAACCGTGACACCGGCAGTCCCATGCCGCGCGCAATCAGGCCGCCGCAGATGTCACCGAAGTTGCCGGACGGCACCGAGATGACCGCGGCCTCGCCCTTCTCCTGCAGCCTGGCCCATGCGTACAGGTAGTAGACCGCCTGGGGCAGGAGCCGGCCGATGTTGATGGAGTTGGCCGATGAGAAGCGGATACGCTTCAGGTCCGGGTCGGCAAAGGCGCGCTTCACAAGCGCCTGGCAGTCGTCGAACTGACCGTCGATGCCGATGACCGTGACGTTGCCGCCGAGTGTTGTCATCTGTTTCCGCTGGCGGTCAGAGACTTCCTTGATGGGGAAGAGCACGACCATCGAAATGCGGTCCACGTTGTGGAACGCATTGGCCACTGCCGAACCGGTATCACCGGAGGTGGCAGTGAGGATGACGAGATCGTCCGAATGGTCTGGGACACGATCCCCATTCGAAAATGGGGACAGTCCCCCAGGAGGTACAGTCCCCATTTTCAGGAAGTAGCGCATCATCCGCGCCATCATGCGGGCGGCAAAGTCCTTGAAGCTCGCAGTCGGCCCTTGGTCGAGCCGCATCAGGTAGTTCCGGTCGTACACCTTCTCCAGCGGTACGTCGTAGTTGTAGCACTCAGAGCAGAGGCGCATCAATTCGGCATCGGGAATCAGGCCCGGCGTGTAGCGCTTAAGTACCGCGAAGGCGATCTCCGGGTACGTCTTGTCGCGGAACCCGACGATCTCGTCGAGCGGGATTTCGGGAATCTCGCGCGGCATGTACAGGCCCTTGTCCGGGGCCTGGCCCTGGAGGAGGGCGCCCTTCAAATCCACATCCCGAGATTGTAGGTTGGTGCTGTAGAGAAGCATGGCTATCCCTTCTTTCGGGTTGAGGGATCAAGAGATCGAGAGATCAAGAGACCAAGTGAAGGAGCGAAGGGCAGATCGAGTGAATGAGAGATCAAGTGTTTGTGCGGCGGCGCACGGTACGCATCAAGCTGGCGAGCATGAGTTCGACCTCTCTGATGCTCTGCTGCAGGGCGGCGGAGTCCTCAGCTTTCAGGAAGCCGAGATCACACGCCAGCATGGCTTGTGTCTCAAGCTCGCAGTTCGAGCCATAGGCTATTCGGAGAGATCGAAGGAATTCCGCCGAGGTGTGTCGACCATACCCCTCCGCGATGTTTGATGGGACTGAGACGGCTGCCCTGCGCATCTGGGATACAAGTCCATACAGCTCACCGGACGGGAACTTCCTCGTGAGCCGGTACACGCTCAGCGAAGTTGTGTAGCTCTGCTGCCACACCTTCAGGTCCCGGTAGGTCCTGAGCAGCACTCGGTCTCTTGGTTCCTTGATCTCTTGGTCTCTTTCTACTTCGCTGCTCCCAGCGCCTGGTCCAAGTCCCCGATGATGTCATCCGGGTGCTCCGCGCCTACCGACAGCCTAATCAGGTCCGCAGGCACGTCCGCCTTCTTGCGCGCTTCCTCGCCCTGCAGGAGGTGGGTGGAGATGGCCGGTATGGTGGCCACGGTCTTGACCCGCCCAAGGTCGGTGGCGCGCCAGATGAGCTGGAGCCGGTCGAACGCCCGGCGCGTAGCTTCCGGGCCGCCTTTGACGCGGAACGACATCATGTGGGTGTAGCGGTTGACCGGCCTGCCGTAGCGCTCGTCGTGCCCGGCGTCAACCAGCCACAGGTACTTCTTCGCCAGTTCGTGCAGGGGATAGCTTTCGAGCCCGAGGTAGTTGACCGCGAGCACGGCCGGGTGCTTCTCGAGGAAGCGCGCCACGGTCATCGCGGTCTGGCTCCATTCGTCCACGCGGGCGCGCAGCGTGCGGAGGTCGGCTATGGTCATCGATGCCTGGAAGGGATGGAGGCAGCCGCCCTGCTCGCGCTGGGGATAGCGTTTCAGGTAGAGCGCGAAGTCGGCTTTCAGTTCGTCATTGGGGGTGTTGGATAGTATCGGCATGCGTGCGATGACCGCGCCCGCCATGCCGAACCCGGAGCAACTCATCACCTTGGTTGCGGAGTGAATGACCACGTCGGCGCCGTAAAGCATCGGCCGCAGCAAGGCGGGCGAGGCGATGGTCGCGTCAATGACGAACGGGATTCCGTGCTCGTGGGCCAGCGCGGCAACCGCCGCGACGTCGAAGAAAGCAAGACCCGGGTTGGAGGGCATCTCGCCGTAGAGGAAGCGGGTACTCTTGTCGATGTTGCGGCGCCACTCGTCGATTTTGTTGGAGTCAACGACCATTCTGACGTCCATGCCGCGCTCGCGCTTCAGGCGGGCGTCGAAGAGTTGATAGGTGCCGCCGTAGAGCTGACAGGACGACACGAAATTGGGCGGCTGGGAGCCGGGCAGGGCCATCAGGGCGTCAACCGTGTTGCCGATGGCGGCCATGCCCGAGGAGTAGACGCAGCACCCGGCCTCGATGTCCGAGCCGTAGGTCTCAAGCAGCGAGAGCTTGTCTTCGAGGAATCCAAGCGTCGGATTGTGGATGCGGGTGTAGCACCAGGTCGGTATCTTGTAGCCGAGGGCAAGCTCCATTTCGGCGGAGTCGCGGTAGGCCTGGGCCGACGAAAAGAGCGTCGGTTCCATTATCGCCCCGTGGTTGTGGTCGAGCGCCTCATCGACGGTGTAGAGACCATGGACGGCAATGGTGTCGAAGCGAAGCCGGCGCACGCGGCGCAGGGCCTCGGCGCGGGCCTTAAGTGAACAGCGCGCCGCTTCAGTGTAGTGCTGGGCGCCGGTCGGTTCAGCCGGGTCTTTCTGAGTCACTTTTCCTCCTGACTAGAGGGCAGCAGAGAATAGTGAATAGTGAATTGAGAATAGCGAAATCTGGTTTCAGTAGTCACTGTCTCAGTTTCCGTTCTGCTCATCGGCCAGCGCCTGGTCGAGGTCGGCTATCAGATCCTCGGCGTCCTCGATGCCGACGGCGAGGCGGACGAGGTCGGGGGCGATGCCGGCTGCGGCCTTGGCCTCGTCCGACAGGCCGGCATGGGTCATCGTCGCCGGGTGCTGTATCAAGGTCTCGACACCGCCGAGTGAGACGCCCAGGGTGCAGAGCCGCACGCGGTTCAGGATGCGCTTTGCGGCCGGGAAGCCGCCCCTGGGACCGAAGCAGACCATGGCTCCGAATCCGCGCATCTGGCGTCGGGCGCGTTCGTGGTGCGGGTGGTCGGGCAAACCCGGGTAGGAGACCCAGGCTACGGACTGATGTCCGCGCAGGAACTCGGCGATTTTCTGGGCCGAAGCCTGGGCCTGGGCCACGCGCAGCCCCAGGGTTTTGACCCCGCGCAGGACCAGCCATGCCTGGTGTGGATCGATTGTGGCGCCGAAGGTGATGAGCGCCGGCCGTAGTTGTTTGTGTAGAGCAGGGTCGCGCAGGACAATCATCCCGGCCACCACGTCGGAATGGCCGTTGATGAACTTGGTCATGGAGTGGATGACGATGTCGGCGCCAAGGTCGAGCGGTGTCTGCAGGTAGGGGCTGGCAAAGGTGTTGTCGACGGCCATAAGCGCGCCACACGCGTGCGCCAGTTCGGCGCAGGCGGCAAGGTCGGTCACGGTCAGGGTCGGATTGGCTGGCGTCTCAACGAACAGCAGGCGCGTGTCAGACGTGAGAGCGGTGCGGACCGCATCGGTATCGGACGTCTCGACGAAGGTCGAGCGGATGCCGAACCGGACCATCTCCCGTTCCAGCAGAACGCGCGACGGGCCATAGACCGCGTGGCTGCAGACGACGTGGTCGCCTGTCTTGAGCAGCCCGAGGAAAAGGGTGGATGTCGCCGCCATGCCCGAGGCGGTCGCCAGTGCGAAGCTGCCGTGCTCGAGCGCGGCAACGGTGTTCTGCAGGGCCTCGATCGTCGGGTTGCCGATGCGGGTGTAGATGAAACCGGCCTCCTCGCCGCGGAACAGGCGGGCGCCCGTCTCGGCCGACTCAAAGGCGAAGGCCGACGTCTGGTATATCGGACAACTGACCGCCTTGTTCTTATAGGCCTCACTGCCTTCGCTATGCACTGCCTTCGTATTTGGGCCGGTCGAATCCGCAGGCTTCACAGCGTGCCTCCGGCTCTTCTTCTGTCACTAATCAACACGGTTTCTCCAATCTCATGTCGTGCGGGACATGCCGAGCAGCTCGGCGATTACCCCGAAACCGACAGCCATACTTACGAACCAGATCACCCACCCCGCGTAGGGAATGGCGCAGAGGCCGAAGACGATGGCGATGCCGACCGGCGCGGCCCACCAGAGCGATACGTCGGGGGAGCCGAATATCCGGAACAGCAGTCGGCCGGTGAACATGCCGGCCAGCACCTTGGCCATGTAGAGACAGACCAGGTACGCGGCGGCGGCGATAAGGCCCGCGGGAATGGTGACTATCAAGGCGAAGGCAACCAGGATGCTCATCGGGCCGATGAGGAACCCGATGGCACCGAACCCGAGGGTTCTGCGCCAGTGGCCAAGTGAACGGGCAATACCTTCGTCAAGCACGTACTTCCAGATGGCCACGAGCAGGAAACCGACAACCAGCGCCCCGACTATCGAGAGAATCGTGAACGGCAGGAAGAAGGTGACGAACATGCCAGGCCGCGGCTTCATCTGTCTGATGTCGTCGATCTCACGGGGCGAGGGGAGTTGCACGAACTCGATGTTGCCGAAGACCATGTCGGGGTTGTCGATGTCGATCTTCTTGTTCGAGCGGTAGCGGAGGTTGCCGTAGACGCGGGC
The DNA here is from genome assembly GCA_002347155.1 of Caldifarciminota bacterium UBA2258. Taxonomy (GTDB): domain Bacteria; phylum Hydrothermota; class Tepidihabitantia; order Tepidihabitantales; family Tepidihabitantaceae; genus UBA2258. The sequence continues at coordinate 3,719 of DDXO01000120.1, read as the reverse complement.
GTCGGGAGTGAGCGTCAGTTTGTTGGCTACGGTGACCTCGACGTCGCCGTCAATCGACCCCGAGATGACGATCTCGTTGGCGACCGCCTTGACGTCGCCGCGCACGATGCCGTTTACCTCGAGCTTCTGACAGCCGGCAACGATGTCGCCGCGGACTTCGGCGTCCTTGCCGATAACGACCGCCGCGCCGCCGGCCAGAACATCCTGGCCCACGCCGCCGTTGATGTATATCGCGCCGGCAGCAGCCCGGATCGCGCCGCTGATGCGGCCGCCGACGGTGAGCGTGGCGCCGAGGGCGACCAGGTCGCCGGCCGCCGCGCCCGTGACTTCGATGTTCTGGGCGGCAAGGAAGAGGTTGCGGGTAACCGGGCCGGATATGGCTATGGTCTGGGCCCCGGCCAGAACCGAGCCGTCAAGCCGGCCATCGATGCGGAGCATGGTGCCGCCGAAGTAGAGGTCGCCGATGCGCGTCTCCTCGGCAGGCAAAGTGTAGCTGGGGTCGCCGACGAACTGCGCGGCCAGCGAAAGAGAGAAGAGAGAAGAGAAAAGGGCAAGGGCATAGAGGGATCGAGGGAGAAAGGGATAGAGTGCCCGGTTCCGGCACTTCGTCCCTCTGTCCCTTTGTCCCTTTATCCCTGCGTCGTTCATTGCTGTGCCAAACCGCATGTCAGTTCTTGGCCTTCTTCATCTCCTCGCGGATGCGCTCCTCGATTTTGCGGCCCAGCTCGTTCCAGTCCTGGTCGGATTCGGCCGCGCGTTCCTCCTTGCGCCACGACGCGAGGCTGTCTTTGATGCTTTCGCCGACCTGACGGCCGACCCGGTCCCAGTCGTGGTCGTGCCAACGCCGGCGGCGGTGCCTGACGCTGCGGGCGCCCCCGCCGAGCGACACGCAGCAACCGAGGATGAATCCCAGGTTGTAGGCCCAACCGACGTTGTTGGACTCGTAGATATGCACCTCGTTCGTGAAAAGGCTGACGACGAAAGTGATGATGATTATCAGGCCGTGCCAGAGCCCGGCCCAGAAGTTGCCGGGTCGGCCGGTTTCAACGCTGTAGCGAGCGTTGCCGGGCGCGCAACCCGCGACCAGCAGGACCAGCAGTCCTACCAGCAGGATTTTGGGCAAGTAGTTCATCATAGCAGCACCTCCGATTTGGTCTGGGTGTCATACTCTACCGTACCAAACGCTGCGGTCAAGTGTCCGGCCGCTGACCTGAAGCCGGCAGAGAAGCTAACCACGAAGACACAAAGGCACAAAGAGGATGATGAGCCTGTATCATGACTCAGTGACTCGGACTTGACAGCAGTCGACAGACAGCTAGACTGATGCGACCTGCAAGAGGTATCATGAAGCGCCTTGTGCTGTTCGCGGTCTGCGCCATCGCGGCGACAGCGGCCGCCGCGGAGTGGCACTACCTGTCCGGCGGCAAGCTGTCCGGCATCTCAAGCGTCGGCAGCCATGTCTGGGCGGTCGGGCAGGACGGTCTCTTCTTCTACTCCGTGGACAACGGCGAGTCCTGGCGCCGCGTCCCCCGGTTCACCACCCGCAACCTGGTTGACGTCGAATTCTGGGACCAGAGCTTCGGCCTCGTCACGGCCGAGGGCGATATGCTCTATCGAACAACCGACAACGGCGGAACCTGGGATTCCAGCTACGTCCAGCACATCGGCGGCCACATCCGCTTCATCACCCGCGACTGCATCTGGGTCGTGATTAACGGCAGGAATCTTCGCAGTTCAGACGGCGGGCTAACCTGGTCCCTGAAAGGGCAGCCCTATGACAATTCGTGGTTCATCGACAGCTTGAACGGCTGGTGTTCGTTCAGGGCATCAGTCTTCCGTACGACCGATGCGGGCCAGCATTGGAGTCACTCCGGCGACGTGCCCATGCCGTACGTCGGGGGCTATATCGACTGCCTCGGCTTCAGCGACAGCTTGCTGGGCGTCTGTGCATGGCATTCGTCATACGTTACGCCAAACTACTCGATCCACGTCTTCGGATGGTCCACTACTCAGAATGGTGGCGTGACGTGGAATAGCCTCACAGAGGCTGCAACGACCGGCGTCGCATGCGACATCGGCCCAGATGGCGCTGCGTATGGAGTCGAGGAGCACGGCTGCATAGTCCACGGTTCATCGGGGTTCCACCGCACAGGCGTTCCCACCTCCCAGCAATTCCGCGACATCTCCGCCGCACGTGGAAGCCGTGCTTGGGTCTGTGGAGACGGCGCTGCAGTCTGGTCATCGTCAGACTCGGGCATTACATGGAATCCGGTCAGGCCGGGGTTCGGGGCTTCGTTCCAGAACGTTGACCTAACGGACAGCCTGCGCGGTTGGGGGGCATCGTCTGACTGGGTTGCCCGAACTGCAGATGCAGGGCGGTCGTGGACACAGACAGCAGCCACGTTCGGGGTTTCTCCGATAACTGATGTCGTCGCATTGGACGAGGCGTCATGCTTGGCCACAGCGGGCTGGTCGGTCTACGACATGTGGTACGGCTGGATTGGCGAATTCAAGCTAGGCCGAACAGACAACGCAGGAGCAGCGTGGGATACGATTCGCGACTTCTGGGGCGGACAGGTGGGCTCCTCACGCTTCTCACGCGTGGACGAGCACATCTGGCATCCGGGCACCTGGTCGCCGGGCGGCAACTCCGTGCGCAGCACTGATGGTGGCATGACTTGGATCGATATGGACACGCTCGGCGTACGCAGCGACGGGGAGCCGTTTGACATCAGCTTCGTAGACACGCTACACGGCTGGGTAGTCGACTCGCGCCGGAACATCCGTCGCACGACTGACGGCGGCAACTCGTGGACTATCTACGCGACTGGGCTCGACGTGAAGCGCCTCAAGATGACCAGTCTGACGACCGGCTGGGCCATCTCTGATTCGCAGCTGTATGCGTGGATCGGCGACGATGTGAACTGGCAGGCTGTGATGACTCAACCTGGTCTGCAGGCCATTGCCTTCTGCGACTCCAGCCACGGCGTGATAGTCGGGAAGAAAGGTCTAGTACTTCGGACGTCCGATGCGGGGCAGACCTGGTGGCGCGACTCCAGCGAGTTCACGTCTGACCTCTACGACGTGTGCCTGCTCGACAGCACGCACGCCTGGGCAGTAGGGCAGTACGGCCTCGTGCTCGGATTCGGCGACTGGGCGATAGGAGTTGATGAAGCACGTAGGTACGAAGGTTTCCGTACTTTCACTGGCGCCGTCGCGGTTCGGCCGAACCCGTGCCGAGCCAGGGCTACGGTTGAGTTCTCGCGTCCACTCGTGAGACCGGTGCAGGTCACGCTTGTGGACGTCGCCGGGCGCGTGACGCAGGTGGTCCCAGCCCGTGCTGGAGCGCGGTCCTTGGAACTCGACCTGCAAGGAACTCCAAGCGGAGTCTACTTCCTCCGCGCGGGCGCCGGTCCTGTCGCTCGTCTCGTGGTTCAACACTAGGAATCCATGAAGCGCACGGTGCTATTCGCGGTCTGCGCCATCGCGGCGACAGCAGCCGCCGCGGAGTGGCACTACCTGTCCGGCGGCAGGCTCTTGAGTGATGGCCGTCGCACGATTCTCAATCCGTAGAGTGGTGTGCCGCGGCGGCGCGGAGGGGAGGGGTTTCCTGGGCACCTTGGGACGGCGGAGCGTGTCAACTGGTACGGATATCACAGGGGAAGGGCGAACGTCCTGCCTCTGTCGCGGGGCGACGGCGGGTTTCCGCGCGGGCAATC